>JBCCFC010000175.1:0-14864 GCA_039029935.1 Chloroflexota bacterium | reverse complement strand
TCCAGCATATGCCAGCTCTTCCAAACGGCTGTTGGCAACGCGCACGGGTGCTTTTGCCGCAAGTGCCAGCGTTACCGCCGCGATAATTTCACGATAGAGTCCACCCTTCGCCCCAAACGCGCCGCCGATATACTTGCCTTCAACCGTAATCTTTTCAATATCTATTGCGAAGTGATGGGCAAGCTCGTTACGCACGGCATGGACACTTTGTGAGGAGGCCACAACGTGCAATGATGTGCCATCCCATTTGGCAACGGCTGCATGTGGCTCTAGTGCCGTATGCACCTGCTGATGATTTACATAAACCTGCTCGGCAAGCCTCTCCGGTGATTCTTTACGTACTTTTTCTAGGGCGCGAACCGCTCTACCACGTCGTGGTGAGATGACAATATCGGCGGGCACGTGACCGACATTATTTTCCCATCTATATGGAAAGTCTATTTCTTCGGCTGCTGATGGAATTTGGTCACGCTCATCCTCTTCCCAGACGGTTGGGGCATCCAGTTTTGCGGCGGCTTCTGTTCCTACAGCCGCTGGTAATATTTCATAGTCGACCTGAATCATCTGCAATGCGAGGAGGGCTGTCTGTTCGTCAACCGCTGCAACTGCGGCAACTGGCTGGCCTACCCAACGCACCTTTTTCTTGTCATTCAACAAATCGACAACCGCAACCACCCCTTCGAGTGCTTCTGCTGCGCTTGCATCAATTGACTTAACAATGGCATGAGGATATTTTGAACGCAAAATCTTGCCCTCTAGCTGACCGTCAAACACGATATCGACCGTGTATTTGGCTGCACCTGTCACTTTTTCGGGTGCATCAACGCGGTGGATGGGCGCGTCAGTCGCATCATCGTACTCGCCAACACATGCCTTTTGGATAGCGGCGTAGATGCCAACATAGGCGGCACAGCGACAGAGATGACCACCCATTGCCAGGGCAACCTCATGCTTTGATGGCTCCGATTTACCATGTTCGGCTCGCCAGCGATCATAAAAGGCGATGCCTTCGTTGATAAAGCCCGGTGTGCAGAAGCCGCACTGCAACCCTTCATGGGCCATAAATGCGTGCTGAACAGGGTGCAAATTATCGAGTCCATGTTCTTCGATGGTGCGAATATCAGCACCGTCCATCTGTGTGGCAGGCATGAGGCAACTGCACGTTGGCACGTCATTGACGCGCACCGTACACGCGCCACAGATGCCACCGCCGCAGGACATCTTTGTGCCTGTCAGCCCCGCCCGATCCCGCAATACGTCAATCGCCGTTTCATCGTGGCGTGGCTCAAATTCAAATGGTTGACCGTTGATTGTTGTTTTCATTGAATGTTCTCCAACTTCATTAGAGATCCCACTTGTAACCAGTTTCCTCTTCCGACCGCTCCCACAGCTTGACCATAGTGCCCTTGTCGTGGGCATAGGGTTCCAGCGTACCCTCACCGACTGGACCGACAAATTCCATGCGGCCTGTAGGACCATAAAAAGCGCGCTGTTCCAGACCCTCTTCGGTTGCACACATAATTTCTGGATAGGCACCTTTCTCAGCCGTTTGAACCATGGGTGATTTGGTCATGAGCCACCACACAAATCGCATTGTGCGACTACCGCTGGTGCTGATGAGCGAGGTTGCGGACGAGCCTGGATGACAGACATAAGCCTCAACGTTCTTGCCCGTGGCCTTTACCTTGTCCTGTAACTCATAGGCAAACATCATCTGCGCCAATTTACTTTGACTATAGACACTATTGGCGTTGTAGTTCTTGTCCCAGTTCATGTCATCAAACTGGATCGTTCGCAGCCCCATCTTGTAGCCAAGGCTTGCAACGACCACGATCCGGCCTTTCGATTCTTCAATACGGTCGAAAAGCATCCCACACAGGACAAAATGACCGTAATGGTTGGTGCCAAGCTGACTTTCAAAACCGTCCTTGGTGAACTTCTGCGTCGGCACCTGTGCGATGGCGGCGTTGCAGATCAGTGCGTCGATGTGGGGAACCTTCTCCAAGACCTCTGCCGCCGCTTCCCGTACAGAGGCTAGTTCCGCCAAGTCCATGCGTACAAAGGTCACATCCGCATCACTGCCAAATTCCTGCTTCAGGGTCGCAATGGCGGCGGTTGACTTATCAGCGTTGCGGTTCATCATCACCACTTTTGCACCTTTAGAGAGGAATATCCGCGCTGCCTCAAATCCCGTACCAGCGTTGGCACCGGTGATGATATACGTTTTGCCTGCAAGGGAGCCGAGTTGCTCCGGTGTCCAGCCCTTTGGCCCAAATTGTTTTTTTGTCGTCATTCGTTCAAACTCCTTGGTTTGCGTGCTTCGTTAGCGCGCCGCTGGAAATTTTTGTTTTCCATTTTAATGCTTCTGCCAGCGGCAGCTAATTGTTTTTTTGTGTTATATTTATTTTCCACACCCAAAACAACTATAACGCTCAAATCTGGATATAACTAGGCGAAATAATCGCGAAAACATGCCTAATTGTATCGTTACGCTTGAATTGTGCGTTTGGTAGTGCTACGCTCAGTGCATGAGTAAACAACAAATAAAACAACTCATTGAAAACAGGGTCAGCGAGAATGGCATGGTGGAAACTGGGGTGAAGGGGGTGCAACTCTTTCGGGACACCGTTCCACTTCCCTGCGCCCCTGTGGTATACGAACCCACTGTGGTGGCTATCGTGAACGGGACCAAGGAAGCGATATTGGATGGCAAGACCTATGTCTACGACAGCAGTCAATACATGTGTTGCACCATGTCGATGCCCGTGGAGGCAGGGACACCCAATGCTTCGCCGGACAATCCCCTTCTGGGCGTGTTTATCTCTCTGGATACGAGCGTGATGACCGACCTAGCCATTGAGATGGAAAGCACCGCAGGCCCCATCCGAAAGCCTAAAAGTGGTCCGCTCCCGCAGGGGTTTGCACTCGCTCGCTGGGACGACGCATTCACCGATGCGCTGTTGCGGCTGCTGCAATTGGGAGATAGCCCGACGGATACGGCGGTACTTGGGGATGGTCGGCTCCGAGAGGTGTACTACGCTGTCTTGAAGGGGGATGCAGGGGATGCCGCCATGCGCGCCTTTGGTGTGAGCAATGAAATCGCTCAATCAATTGAGTATTTGTCTTCCCGCTTGGACGAAGCAGTCACCATCGAAGAGTTGGCCGCACAGGTGGGGATGAGCCGGGCCGTGTTCCACCGCAAATTCAAGCAGGCAACCACAATGTCGCCCATCCAGTTTGTGAAGTCTATGCGGCTGAACAAAGCCGCTATGAAGATTGCTGGCGGCATGAATGTGAACGAAGCGGCGATGGCAGTCGGCTACGTGAGTTCCTCTCAATTCAGCCGAGAGTTCAAACGCATGTACGGGCAGTCGCCCAGACAGTGGAGCCACGCCAAACAACTACTCACGGGTATGATGTGAACGACACTGGTTGATATGGAACCAAACAAATTACGAAAATTAGTATTTCATCCAATAACCGTTTTATTTTTTTCATTAGGTGCAGCAGTAATCTTTGCTTTACTCTCGATAAATCTTTTTGGAAATGAACACCATTGGCTCTTACTTTATTATTTTACACCCGTTGGTATTCCATTTGTTGCATTCTTGTTTGATCGTGCGGAAAACATCAAATCGGCATCCGTTTTCTCATGGGTAACGGATCTATTGGTTTTAGGCCCCGCGTTAACACGCGCTGTTTTTCCTGTTCCATTTATATCAGGGCATGCTCTTTTTCTAACGTACGCAGTTTTATCAACCCGATCAATGATCGCGCGTACAACTGCACTGCTTGTATTATTGCAAGTCGCTTATTTAAAAATCACCTGGAATGATACCACCCTTATCGGAGGGGCCATATTTGGTACTTTTGCTGCTCTTTTATATGGTCTCACAGTAAGAAGATAATATTCAGATTGGTGCAGCGGGCATTAGCCTTAGTGGTATACTTGTTCTGTGGTATTATTCAGTTATGTTGTTTTTGTTATGGGCTGGAAGTTCATGTAACTGGATGATAATAAGGGGCTATACAGATGGAACGAGAGAAAAAAAGATATACCTTTCGCGACTGTACACGTGCGAAACTAGAAGATTTATTTGGGATTCGTCGTACATGGCAAAGTTCAGTCCTTGAACACTGGCTCCAGATGAGACCAAGTCTTGAGGAGCGAGAAAAGATTGTGCTTGAAAGTTACCAAACGCTTCTTCTTCTTGGGAGCGATGTCTGGAATGAGAGAGATTTAGCCCTGAATTTTATTGGTCCAACCTTGGGGCTGGCGAAGTTTATGGAACCCTATCGCTTTAATCTCTTTGCCGAGCGTAAAATCGGGGCTGAGATTGCTGGTGTTGAATTTGACGTTGAGTTGAGTGGCGAACCCGATGGCATGATCGCCACAGGGTATTGGGAACCCAAAGTCCCGATGTTTGCCTTTAGCGAATATAAACGAACACTTGATCCACATGGTGATCCGGCTGGACAAGCACTTGCCGCGATGCTGGTTGCTCAAAAATTGAATAAAAATACAACACCTATTTATGGCTGCTACATTATTGGTCAACAATGGCACTTTCTGGTGTTAGAAGACAAACACTACACCATCAGCCGCGCATTTTTAGCAGAGACAGAGGACATTTTTGAGATTTTTCGTGTGTTGAAGGCATTGAAGTTGATTATTATGGAATTGACGGCGTAGTGTTCGTTGATACACCTCTAATCAACCCATCCCAATTCACGGCCAATTAGCAATTCCTTCTTTTCTGCATGATGCGTGTTTTTCATCGACACTGCCCGCGTCTCAAGTCCATATTTCTGCCGTTGTTGATTTTTGTCGAGAGAACAACATCGGTATCCCAGAGGACCTATTGCTGGTCTCATTTGATAATCAGGCGATTGTGCAACGCCGATGGCCTGGCATTACAAGCATGATCTATCCGCTTGATGAGGTGGGTCAGAAGGCTGCTCAAATGATTGTGTCAAGAGTAAAAGACCCCAATCAACCTGTTCAGCGTTTCAACTTTGATTGCCAACTTGATGTTCGCCACTCAACTGCGCCACTAACGAGTTGAGTGGCAAACACCCAATTATTTCGTTAAAGTTGTTGCAAAATAAAGCGTACTACGGATGCTATGAAAGCGTTTTCTCAGGCTATTACACCTACATTGGATTGTCAATTTCTGTGCGTATTTGACCATTACAAAAATCTATGAAAATACAGTCATCATCTATAGTTCTATGACTATCGCCCAATAAATGGCAGGAAGGAGAACCATTGTTTTGGCTGTGCTGGCTCATCAGTCACATCCAGCATAGTGGGGACGAGCACATCCGCAACCGCCTCATGCGTCAGCCGGAACACCGCTGCATCATCCACATTAGCGGCATCCAGCCGCGTATTGAGCGTGAGCATCTCGCCAGTGTCAATGTCGTCATTGACACGGATGTTGACCGCAATTTGCCCTGTTTCGCCACTGGCAAGATTACCCACACGCATGGCGCAGACTGTTCCCGCAGGCGCGCCATCGGGGCAAGGACCGCTGCCATCGGCCAGTTGCCATTCATCATCCACATTCTGCCCCAGAGCTGCTGCAACGACCTGGTTGTCCCGTACAAAGACAGCGTTTTCTGGTATGACAAAGAAGAGAATGACCTGATCTAATGTGTTCTCACCCGCGTTGCCAAAAGTCAGCACCAATTGTGCAACCTCACCGGGCGCAAAATTGATTGTCTCCACAGTCATATCCAAATCAATAGTGGGCACGTTCTCAGCGGCGTCGCGCACTTCCTCAATCGTCACCTCTGGTCCAAAAACATCACCAGCATCAAACCCGCTCACACCACCATCTGGCCCGGCAGCAATCGCCTGGTCGATGAGATTTGTCAAGATATCACTCACAGGTACAGATGTCGTTGTCGGTGTGCTCGTCGCTATCGGTGTATTGGCTGGAGCGGCGATATCCGTTGCAGTTGGTGTACTCGTCGTCGTCGGTGCGTTCGTCGCAACTGGTGTACTCGTTGGGGTCAGTGTACTCACAGGGGTCGGTGTACTCGTCGCCGTCGGTGTACTCGGCACAGTCGGCGCGCTCGTCGCTGTGGCTGTGCTGGTTGCGGCTGGCGTACTCGTCGCCGTTGGTGTACCTGTCGGCATAGGTGTACTTGATGCAGGTGTACTTGACGCAGTTGGTGTATGGGTGACAGCAGGTGTGCTGGTGGCAGTCGCCGTATTGGTTACAGTGGCTGATGGTATGACCGTTGGTGTAACCGTTTGGGTCACCGTTGGGGTTGGGGTCACGGTTGGTGTTGATGTCACAAGTGTCGGTGTCGTGACCAGCGTTGGTGTCACTGTCGATGTTGATGTAGGCGTTGCCGTACTTGTTGATGTTGGTGTTGATGTACCTGCGCTCGATTCTGTACTCGTCGGTGTGGATGTCGGTGTACTCGTCGATGTATTTGTCGGTGTACTCGTTGATGCGGGCGTATCATTGTCAATAATAGTGCCAATCGCTTGGTCATCCGCAAGGGTGGCATAGACAGGGCTGCTCAACACCAACTTCAAAAGACGGTTGCCTTGTACTTCTGCTAAGTTTGCAATCGGTACAGCAACCGTGTCTTGCATCTGCCCAATCCCAAAGGTCAATGTGCCACTCGTATCTGTGAAATAGTCTTGTATATTGCTAGATACTTTGACCGTTTGATAGTTGACTTGCACAGGGGCATTGCTGGCCTGGTTCAGACGCACTGTAAAGACGATTGTGCCAGCGGTTTCATTGGCAGTGGCATCATCGACAGAAATGGTGACAGACGTTGCTGAATCATCATCGCTGATGGAGAGCGTCACTTGTTGTTCACCAACTTCTGTGCCACTGATGACACCTGTGATATCAACGATAATGGTTTCGTCGATATCAACAATTGTGTCTTGGGTAGCAGTCAGGTTGATGCTTGCACTCAATTTTCCTGTGGGGATGATAATTTGCGTTGATTCGACGCTATAATCGCTGGGGCTGGCTGTACCGCCGAAACCAAGTTGGACTGTTACAGGCCATGAGGGTGTAATCGCAACGGTAGCCGCTATGCTTCCCATGCCCGCGTTCTCTGCCAACGGTGAACCAGTGGCAGAAAGTGTGATGTCAAGAGGAACCCCCGTGCCTTGTAGCGTAAATTCATAGGGTGATTCATCGCGATCATTGTTCCCAATGCGCATGATGGCAGTGTTCACACCCGAGACGGTTGGCATGAATGTCACTGTAAAGGTGCGACTTGCATTAATGGAAATGGGGCTAACCGGGGGTGTAGTCACGGCAAAGCTGGATGTATTTACACCACTAATAGTGATAGGCAATGTCAGGTCCAGAGATGCTGTCCCCACGTTGGTGATAAAAAAGGTTTTGGTGATGGAACCGTTCAAATCGATGCTGCCAAAATCAGTGTAATCTTCTGTTCTCGGGTCCATATCACCATTTAAAATTGGGTTGCTGTTGCCGAACACATCCATTTCAGGATGCCCTAACACAAGGGCCGAGGCGGAATCTTGTGCGCGTATCGCAAGCGCATGGCTGGGCAGCTCGTTGCTCGTAATATCAGCGGTATTCAAAGCGGTTCCCGCATAATATCTATTGGTACTCACAAAGTACGTGAGAGTGATTGTTGCACCAGCGGTGATGGGCATCGCACTGGCAACGGTTGGCAGTGTGCCTGTCGTACCCGTTGTCCCTTCTAGGATAATCGGTCCCGCAGAAGTGACCCCCGATGGCAATGTATCATAGACGGTGGCACCTGTTGCGCTAAGGTGGAGCGAATTGGTGACAATTACGGTGTATGTTAATGCCTCACCACCAAACACTGTTGTGGGTGCAACCTGTTTGAAGACTGTGAAGGTAGGAGCCAGACGTTCATAGGCCCCCAAATCAACGGAACCGCCAAGAACGCGTGGATAGCCTGTGCCGCGTTGGTCGGTGGTTAGGCCAGCAGCAGTGGCGAGTGCGCTACTCCCTGTATCAAGCGCATAGCTGTTGGCAATCAGTGCATGGGTCTTTGGTGCGCCTGCGGGTGCGCCATTATCGGCTAAGGTCGTCTCGAGGATGGAACTGAGAGCCGCAGGATATCTACCATCGCTGGTGGCCGTGATGACAGTGCTACTACTCAGTGAAAACCCAGAAAATGCTTCCGCAGTAGAATGTGCGTTATGCCCTAGAAGATTGTTGCCAGCAAAATTAATTGTTGAAGCCGATATTTCATTACCATTGCCATTCTGGGCATCATTGCCTACAATCAGACTGTTGGTAAGGTTCACGTTGATTGAGGTATCGGTGGAGGCAAAAATGCCACCGCCATGTGCGTTGCTCCCTGTGGTTGTATTGCCATAGATAGTGACATTGGTCAGTGCTACATCACTGAACGAGTGTGCATAAATACCGCTACCGTGCGCATTATCTCCAGCGGTTGAATTGCCAGAAAGCGTACTGTTTTTAAGTGTTACATCGCTATCTGTATGTGCAGCGATGCCACCACCAGATGCGTTGACCCCAGAGGTTGAGTTACTAGAAAGTGTACTACTTGTGAGTGAGACACTGCTGTTGTTTTCTGCATAAATACCGCCACCCTCATTTTGGGCAGTGTTGGAAACGACTGAGCTATTCATTAACGTCAGCGTAGCGGCCTCATCGACAAAAAGCCCACCGCCCTTGGCATCGCTGTTAGACCCCGATGTTGCGCTGGTTGCGCCGTTGTGGATGGTGATATCATTGAGCGTGAGTTTGCCGCCCGCTCCACCATTGCCATCGACTTCCATGATACGAAATCGGGTGGCAGTGCCACGTGTGATGGTGATGCCGCCACCGCTATTGACGGTGCTGGCACTGATGGTGATGGTACTGGTGATTATGGGGAGGCCATTGTCACCGTTGCCAGCATTGGCACTTGCAATGGCCGTACTCAATGAGATAGTGTCGGTGCTACCTGTAAACACGCTTGTGTCAAAGATGATGGTGTCGGCTCCGCTGCCAGCGGTATCACATTCATTATCCGTATTATCGTCGGTGTTAGCGGTGTGAATGGCATCCACCAAATCACAATTATCATCGTTATTGTTGATGGCAACATGGTCGACTGTAATTGTGGCGGCGTGTAGAGATGTAATTGTGGCGGCGTGTAGAGCGGGTGTCGTGGGCGCAAGTAAGAGGGATATCCCTAATACAATACTGATCGCTATGTAAGCGAGTACACGTCTCAGTCCAACAGGCATCTGGCCTGTATCACGGTGGACGATGGAAGGGATGCCCTGTTTACACCACGCTCTCTTCATGGCTTGCCACAGGGAAAGATAGCCTTGTGTGCGTTTTATCTGCGTGTCCATTGCGCGGCTATGATTGTGCTGTGTTCTCATGTGTTGTATGCTCCTTGATTCCCGATTGCAGAAAAAATTTGGCAGTAACGTTCAATGCAAATATCTATGTTATTCTGTTATGCACTCTCGCCTTGCACGAAAAACTGTGTGTCAGCGACATTTGCTGTACTTCTATAAGTCAAAAAAATGAGTTTTGGTTCCCGTTGATAGCTATATTTGTTGTGTAAAACCATTAGATGACTCACAAGAGCTCAGTTTCTTTACGCGATTCACCTATATGGCCCCTGTTATCATATCCTCCTCCGCTATACGCCAACCGATAGCTGGCTGGCCTGTTGCACAAGCATGGCGGCCTGGACAAGCATGGCATTGGCATCCTTGATCATCTGAATCGCCAGCTTCAAGGAAAAAGGTGTAATCTACTGGACGGACCCGTATATCCGTTACACCTGCCCTGAAAGTTGCGTAGGCATCCTGCCGGAGCATCGGGTGACAGACCCAATTCGGTGCAGACAAGATACATGTGTTACTTTCAGGGCAGTGTTCATGGGTCATTTATTCTGTAGAATGGCCTTACTTCAACACCGATTACTTCAACACCAGTGGCATGTATATCCAGCGTTTCAATGCGGGCTCCTCCATCCAGGGGAGGGAAGTAGGAAAAGTTGCTTCGATGGCACCGATATCACAGTTGCCATTGCCCATTGGCCGTGGTGTGCCAAGTTGATCACTAGCACCTAGCGTACCGCATCCATTGGTCCCATTTGGAATGGCATCAACCGCTTGGCTACCCTTGCCGAGTCTATGTGTCAGCGTTGTACCGCCGTTATCATTCAAGGTATCCAACATAGGATCGCCACTGAGACTGGTAGGGCTGCTGAGACAAGTGCCATCCTCAATCATATTATAGCCGTTGTCATTCACTCTTGCACCCTGGGCGATGACACAGTGGATATCATCATCATCCCCATAGGCTATAATACTGTTTTGGATATCGACTATCGCTGTATCCAAAACCACATAAAGACCGCTACCACCATCTTCCTGGCCTGCTGTAACCACATTATCGCTGATTGTGGTATGGTTGATGGATGTGGGTCCTCCCTGTACATGGATGCCACCACCTGTGAATCCAGCCGAGTTACCGTTGATGGTGCTGTTGACAACCGTCAGTGTACCACCACTAAAGATACCGCCACCTCGACGTGGTGTTACATTGTCATGAATCGTGCTGTTCCGAACATGAACTGTAGAGCCAGCACCTTCATTGGTGATGCCTGCGCCATTCGCCTGTGGTCCACCAAAGATGCCAACAGTCACTTCATTATTGCGTACGGTACTGTTCAGCAGCCACAGCGTCGCATTTTGCCTCACCCAAATGCCACCAGCGCGGATATCACCCGTACCATTTTGCACAGTCAGCCCATCTAAGGTGACTGCGGCACCGTCGCTGATAGTGAAGACGCGTACACTGTTGCCCCCATCCACAACCATCGATCCCCCCGCATCGTTGCGGCCTTGGATGGTTACATCCGCAGTGATTTCCAATGTGCGGCCAGAGACGACAATCGTTTTCTCTGTTGTGATTGTATCTGACAATTGAATGACATAGGTACTCTGTGTGGCATTGGCTTTGTGGGCGGCATTGCTGTTCTCGGCAGCATCACTGACTTTTTGAATGGCACCACGTAGGCTACAGTCCTCGGCAACAGCATCGTCACAGGAACTTTTGCTACCATCATCGCTGTCTGTGTCAACGATGATTGGATCTAATTCAATGGGTGTTTCAATCTCGCCTTCAAATTCGCTGGATGGTACGGCAATCCCCTTGACCAGACGAACTCGATTATTATTTGAATCAGCAATGAGGAGGTTGCCACTACTGTCAATGCTCAGACCTGTTGGGTAGTTAAGTTGTGCGTCTATAGCAGGTCCATTATCACCGCTATACCCTGCGTCCCCAGTACCGACGATAGTTGAAATGATGCCGTCCGTATCCACTTTACGGACTCGATTGTTATTGGTGTCAGCGATGAATAGATTGCCATTGCCATCTAAAACAATGTGGTGTGGAAAGCCGAGTTGTGCGTCTATAGCGGGTCCATTATCGCCGCTATAGCCATCTGTCCCATTGCCAGCAATGGTTGTGATCACGCCATTGGTATCCACTTTGCGAATTCGATTGTTATTGGTGTCAGCAATAATTAGGTTGCCATCATTATCTAAGATAATTGTATGCGGATAGGTCAGTTGTGCGTCGGTGGCAAGGCCATTATCACCGCTATAGCCTGCTATGCCTGTACCCGCAATGGTCGTAATGATGCCATTTGTATCCACTTTGCGGATGCGGTGGTTATGCATATCGGCAATAATGAGGTTGCCGCCCGCATCTACGATAACGTCGCCCGGAAAACGGAGTTGTGCGATTGTAGCGGGACCATTATCGCCACCGTAGCCGTGAGCACCATTGCCTGCAACTGTGGTGATGATACCATTCGTATCTATTTTGCGGATTCGATTATTATCCGTATCAGAAATGAATCGATTACCGTTGTCATCCATTGCCACAGTCCTTGGACCCGCTAGCTGTGCATTTGTAGCAGCACCATTATCGCCGCCGCCACCTTTCGTCCCAGTACCTGCTATGGTTGTAATCATGCCATTCGTATCTACGTTACGAACAGCATTTTGATACGATTGTGTAATGAGCCAATTACCCGTATCATCCACCATCACAGACCAAGGCCTGTCTAGGAGTACATCAGTGGCGGGGTTATTATCCCCCAGAGTGCCGCCTCCTGCGACGGTTATAATATCGCCCTGAGCAGCAGCAACTGGCTCGGCCATGAATAAACTTATGAGTATTGCAAGCGATAAAATTAGCGTACAAACCCAATTTTTTAGCTGATTTTGTATGTAGTTCTGCACCATGTTTTATGGCTCCATGAAAAGATAGATAAGCCCGAATATGCTTTTAGAGAGAAAGTCCAGTAACCAAGCCCTCGTGCGGGTCGGGTCGAACAACGGTGTGCTTACTGGACTATTTCCAACTTCTTTTTTGGGTTTACTTTATATTGTCATAGGTGGAGAACAATGTTGTTGCCTCAAATATAACCTTCCCGGGAATCTCTATAATAGGAGAAAGATCAGTAGGCGAACGGCTGCGGGGCGCATGAAAGTTCCACTACTTGTCTCTGAAAATAGCTCATCGCCATCAAGCCTGTCTGCCGTGATTTGAAACCCAGCAAATAAATAGATATACATACCTGTGTGTCCCCATCCTGTTTGTGTTCTTGTATCAATCAGTTATGTGTATTTATAGTATACGCCAGAACGATATCGCAGGACTACGAAGATCCTCGGAAAACCCTCCGAAATTTTTGGCAAATTGCAGATGGTAGGTAGCAGGTGATAGGTGATATTTACTCGATTCTCCGAAGATCCTCCGATAACCCTCCGAAGTTTTTGTTGCAACCCCAAAAAAACGCTATTCTTGTATCATTCACCACAATTCCCGTTTAACAAGTCGGCAAATTTTTGGTATGCTATTCACCGCTTACACAGTGCGTCAATCAAATTAAACGTTTACAGACAATAGGAGATAGTCCATGAACCATGAAGCCAACACAAACGACATGTCTGCCCATGCAACACCTGTTATCCTACAGATTGATCTAAAAAAAGTAACAGTGGTGGAACAGCTCGAAGATGAAACATCGCAGGTTGCTGGTATCCGTATGTCAGACCCAGATGCGCCCGGTGGGGAAGTGCTGGTCGCGGTGACAGAGGGCTTGGTAGGTGAGGCGGCTTGTGTTCGGCTTGTCCTTAGCACACAGTCCGCCAGTCAGATGGTTGCAGTAGGCACACTGAATTTTCATCTAGTTGCGGGGGGCGACGGTGCATCCACACTCGTGTTAGGTGTTAGTTGGCTGGCAAGACCGGGGGAGAGTCTTTCTACAAGTGACGTGCAGATGCTCTTCTTGGATGTTGAGCCAACCTCGACCTCTGTTACCTCCAACCCGCCTGAGCCATATATAGAGCATGCAGAGAACAAATTGATTCCGCTCTGGGGGACAGGCCGGACCATCGCCGACAACATAACCCCAATCATGGGGCATATGGGCAATGCCATCTATCAATATCTAGCGGGCAACAACGCATCATGGCAAGACGACCAGACAAGTGACATTGTTCAGCAGATTGCCATTGCCATCTATCGTCATTTCCTGATTGAATGTACGTTAGATCAGCCACGTGAGCCATGGCTTCCAGGGTGATCGAGTAGTAGATCGGTAGGTCGGTAGGTCAGTTATAAGTGCTAGACGGGTACTAACTACCGACACACCGATTACCGACCACCGATTACCGATTACCGACTACCGATTACCAACTACATAGGGGGCTAGTAGCGAACGATGTCAAGCGAGCATGTCTATATAGAAGTAGTCACAACCGACTCCCCCACCATACATATCTCCTTCTTGGGTAAAATGACCATTGAACAGGCAGGCCAACCAGTCATCAAGCTTTCCGGTCAGAAAGTGACTGCGTTGTTGGCCTATTTGGTGTGCAATCCAGGTCCCCACACACGCATCCAACTGGCAGATTTACTCTGGGATGACATTCCCTATGATCGATTTCTGCCTAATCTGCGTTCAACACTAAATCGGTTGCCCAAGGTGATAAAGCCCTACATCAAAACGACGCGCCAGACCGTTGCCTTTGAGCCAACGCCAGCCGTTTGGGTGGACGCTGTTGCATTGCAAAGCCTAGTCACCTCTTTGCCCAATCCAGAGAATCTGCCCAAAGGGCCGTATTTTATCCAATTGGCGACTGTGAAAGATTCACTGATCACGACAGTGGACTGCTACAACGAGCCCTTTTTGGATGAAATGGATTTGGTTGATGCGCCCCGATTTTCCGATTGGCAGTTTGCCCAGCAAGAAACATTAGAACAGCATTATCTGCACGGACTACGGGTCTTGATGGCATTGGCAGATCATGAAGGGGACAACGAAAGCTGCATTGGCTATGCGAAGCATATTATTGAACTTGATCCTGTCGATGAACAGGTACGACGGCAACTCATCATGCTGTATGCGCGCATGGGTGAGTATCAAGCAGCCATCAACGAGTATGAGGGATTGGTGCAGGACCTGCGTGACATGTTGGGGGTATCGCCATCACCAGAAACCGTTGCAGCCTATCAACGCATTGAGTCCGGCCATCATCCGGATACACTGGTGGTATCAACCTTCCCCACCTTTGCCCAGCCGTTGGTGGGACGTAAGCATGAGTTAGACACCTTGTGTCATCAACTACAAGAGCCGCAACATCGTCTGGTCACGGTCACAGGCATGGGGGGGGTGGGCAAAACCCATCTCGCCGTCGAAGCGGCCAAGATGATAGCCCACCCCCCCCATGCCTGTGACCGTGACCAGACGATGTTGCGGCTCTTGTAGTTGATGACACAAGGTGTCTAACTCATGCTTACGTCCCACCAACGGCTGGGCCAAGGTGG
>JBCCFC010000174.1:0-14905 GCA_039029935.1 Chloroflexota bacterium | reverse complement strand
CTTCGGGCATGGTATTGCCCTCATGACGAAAGACCTCGGCCAACGTTTCCGCCGCCTCATCACCACATTTCTTTCCAAAACAGTCGGGTCTATCTTTGCGCGCATCCTTGTGTCCAAACTGCTCACCGATCATGTCGATCTATCCTATTTGGAGTCGATTGGCATCAGTGTCAGCGATTTGGCGGGCGATGTCGCGGGCAATGTCGATATTACTGAGCTTGTGCGCCGCGCCACGGCTAACGATAGCAAGTCGATTCGCAACGCCAACTACCTCTTTGAGACGATTGGTGAGGAGGCGGCGGAAACGTTGGCCGAGGTCTTTCGTCATGAGGGCAATACCATGCCCGAAGCAGAATGGCAGGCGGCTATCGAGGCGGCCAAGGTTACGATCAATGAACAGGCGATGCCTCTTTTGCTGGAGAGCAAGCTGGATGCGCATCACTTTGCGCGCGCCTTGCAACGGGTCAAATCCACGCAGCCACTATCGGCAGAACAGGAAGCCATCTACACACGCATCCTTGGCACATCGGCGCAGGTCATCTTTGCCGTGGCCGATTCTGTGCCGCACTTTACACGCGACACAACGGCTATGTTGTTGCAAAATGTTGAGAGCCTGAGCCAACGAATGCGGACGGCACTGGCAACCCAAGAACGCATTTTGGCCGAGACCTATGGCGAGAAGATTGCGTCGCTGGGGCAGCAGTTTGAGAGTGAGTATCGGACACTGATTGGCAGCAGTCTCAACAAACTTGAACTCTTTGGGGTGGATAATTTTGATGGTGCTAGACAGCCGTTGTCGGTGGCCTATGTTCGACTGATGGTTGAACTGCGACGGAGAGCGTCTGCACGGAACGATGGAAAAGAATTTCTCATTAGACAGACTGTGATGCAGGAACAACCTCTCGCTGTGGAGGATGCATTGAGCATAGGCAATCGCCTGTTGATTGTCTCTGATGCGGGGTCGGGCAAGACAACATTGCTCAAATGGGTGGCGGTACAGGCGGCGGGACTGGCCTTTGATGCGCCCTTGACCCATTGGCGGGGATATGTGCCTTTTTTTGTTCGTCTACGAGACTTTGCGCATCACCCTTTGCCCGAGTATGGTACGTTGGCAAGCAGTCTACGTGAGTTGAAGCCCTTGGCTGCCTCCGTACCGGACCATTGGGCAGAGGAGCGAATGCGTGAGGGGCGTGCCCTCGTATTGTTAGATGGCATGGATGAGGTATCCAATGAGAAACGCCAGGAGGCTCTGACATGGATAGAGAATCTGCTGCTCCTCTACCCCGACAATGTGGTCATTGTCAGCAGTCGCCCCAGTGGGTTGAATGACCTAAATATTCTCCGGAATTTCCGACAGATGGCCTTTGGCCAGATTCGTTTATTGCCGATGGATAACGACCAGGTGACACGCTTTATCCAGCAATGGCATGAGGCAATGGGTTCTGAGTATTGTCGCTATTCTGACAAAGCCCTGCTCCCAGAGAAGTGCAATGGCTTACTCACCACCCTTGGCAACCGTGAAGAACTTCAAAATTTGGCAAAGTCTCCTATCCTCTGTGCCATGCTCTGTGCGCTCAACCTCTTTGAGTTAGGTATCCTACCCCAAGACCGTATCCGTCTCTACGACCGTTGTATTGATATTTTATTGCGACGTGATCTAAATCGACAGGTGGATTCCAGCAATTACACTGCCCATCTGCGCCCCGCACGCGTTCAACGACTATTGGCGCGTATTGCCTATTGGATGATGAAGAGTAATTCTAGCCTCATCCAGAAAAAGGATGTGACCAAATTGTTGGCACAGCAAGGGTTGGATGTGCTGCCTGTGCTTGAATTTTTGTCCGAGCGCTCGGTCATCTTTCGCCAACAGTCGGATACCGAGTTTGACTTTATCCACCGTACCTTTGTCGAGTATCTGGCAGGACAGGAGATTGTGCGCGCCCACGAAGTAGGGATTGTTGCACGTACTTATGGCACAAAGAGCGAGTGGCATGAAACTCTCCAACTCTTGGCGGGGCATGTTGAACCCGAAGATCAAGCTGAGTTGCTACAAGGACTGTATGAGCTCTCACAGGCTGACCCCGAACATCGACATGACTTAAACATATTAGCATGGTTTTTCTGGGATTTATTGGATGCCCACACCCAAACCCCTGATGCCTATAAAATAATAATTATGCATGTAAAATCCTTAGTAGATGAGACATGTGGGCTTGACCTTAGTGAATTGGCGATAACAGATATATCAGTGTTATCAGAATTACCCAATCTACAATCTCTAGACCTTAGATATACACACGTGAACGATATATCTGTGGTTAGGCATTTAACAAATCTGTGGAAGCTCGAACTAGATGAAACAAATATAGATTGTATATCGGCCTTATCCAATGCATCAAATTTAAAACATCTAAATATTTCCACAACATCTATACACAATATAACTTCTCTGGAAAAATTAACTCGATTAGAGCATCTTGATCTTAGTCAAACTCAAGTCAGTGATATTTGCGCCTTAGCTAATCTAATAAACTTACAATACTTAGACTTATGCGGGACTCAAGTAGATGATATAACGGCATTGGCGAAACTAAGAAGGCTACGCAGGATTAAGATGAACGGAATACCGATAAATGACATTTCTATATTGTCACAAATGCATTGTTTAGAACATTTGAATCTTAATGGAACTCGAACTCAAGATGTCTCGTGCCTCTCAGGATTAAACAGATTGCAAGAACTTTTTTTATTAGGCACCCAAGTAAATGATATATCGTCATTAGTTGATTTAAATAACTTAACATTCAACCTTCGACCCGAACAGTTACTAACTGTACAAGGCTCTCATTTAATTAAGCGGCTTCATCTTCGTTTTGAGCATTTTAAAGATATCTCTTCTCTATCAAAATTAACAGTATTGCAGCGGCTTGCATTAAGAGGCGCAAAAGTAAGTGATATTTCGGTTCTGGCTAATTTAACAGACTTACAATATCTCGATCTTGGCGCAACAAGGACAGAGGATGTATTAGCGCTGGCTAACTTAACTACTTTAAAATTTCTTAGCTTATGGAAAACACCCATATATGACATATCACCACTGGTAAGATTGAGCAACTTGCAAACGCTTGATTTGCGTTACACGCGGGTAAGGAATGTATTAGCATTGGCGGGGTTGACAAAGCTGACAAAACTATATTTGGAAGGCAGTAAAGTAACAGATGTATCTGCTTTACGCAGAGCATTGCCTGACTTGGAGATTTATATTTGATAGTGCCACCGAATGCATTCAATTCAGCGATACAACCTTAACCCCAATACCCTCGCACACAGTTCCACTATCTTTGCACTTTTTGATTTTGCTTAATATTATGAACATCCAGAAGCTTAACTTACCATTGAAATCGCTATTTAAACATAGCATTGAATCTAATTTTATACCCAAAACCAGGAAATAGGTTAATTAAACACAAAACTGCAAAGATAGTGAGTTCAAAATCTGCATCCAATGCCCACAAGTACGCATCATCTGGCATATGCAAGGCGATGATAATGTCACCCAAGCCGTTAATCTTTACTTCAGTGGTTCTCGTCTATGTTCAATCCCCAGCACGGGGCAGATTACATCAAAACTTGCATCTGTTGTCCACAACACAGCATCCGCAGGTGTTTGTAATGAAATAATCACATCACCTAATATTTTACATGTATTGCCTTGTGCATCAGCAGGATTTATCAGCACGCGTTGGCAAGCATCGGCGATTTTTGGATAGTCTCTACGCAATGCTGGCTCAAGTGCCTGTAATTGTTCACGGTGTTCTTGAAGGAAATCGACAATATGACAAGGCATCACCCCTCTTCGATAGGGCATGTCTGGTTCGAGCCGATAGCTGCCGTTATCGGGAATCGCGTGTAAACTCATGAACGGGCAGCCGATAGGATCTGGCAATTCGATCACATCTTTATCAAAGAATGCTTGTAAATTTTCCTCTATCAAACTACCTAGATCTGCATGAATCCCGTAGACATCATGACTATTGTGGTAACGGGATAGCCACATAAGTATTGACATCAGTTTGTTTTGTTTGCGACCATGAATCAATAAAATATGAGCTTGAACTTCACTTATTGCGTTTAACGGATTTCGGTCAATCTCTTCTTGCAAAAGTTGATTTAGCTGAACACACGTTTCTAACCATCGCATATATTCCATCCGCACATAGCGAGAAACAAAACAGCGATTCTGCGAAATACGATGTAGGATTCGTGAACGGATGGTATGTGGTGCAAACAGCTTGCTCACCTGTATCGTTGTATCGAGATAGTAGTCTATCATGAAGTTGTATGGTTTCACTCTCCCGATAAAGCCAAAAACTCTTCAAAGTTTGGCATAGGCGGAATCACATGAATTCCTGCATCATAGAGTTTTAGTACACACTCTTTTAACTCCTCTGCCGTTAGTTTGACTCGTTGAAAGTAGGTCAATACTAACTGTACAACATAGACTTGCTCTACAGTTAGACCCTCAGTTTCAGCAAAAAACATCGAGTTGTGCAAATTGATTGCCAATTTTGCCTTATCTTTCTGATCGCTCAGTGTATAATATTCACAAAGCTGGTTAAATTGTGAGCGTACCAAAGCCGCGTAGCTTTCTTGCAAAACGCCTTTTTGAATATCGCTGACCCAATCATCGGTCAATTGAAAGATCGTAATACGTCTACGGATATCTTCTGCTGGCAAACTCTGCTTATACTCAAGAACATCTGGATAATTTTGAGTAAGAACGTTCGTAGTCATAATCTATACTCCACCTGTTACACATAATCAATAGCAATATACAAATGACATCGACTGTTTATATCCTATGCTATAATACCCCGCATGGCAAAACGATGAACAAACAAATCACAAACGACAACACGCTGCTCACTATCCAAAATCTTAGAAGTGCTAAAACAAAGGTGACAAGCACCAATGTCAAGGAATTTCTCAACCAGATTGACGCCATCCAAGAGGTGAAAAAGTACGACGAAGTGACTCGATGGTATGTGTCCAAAGCAGGCTATTTTGAGCCAGCCAAGGAGCGACTGGAAGAAGACGAGATTTACTACACCGATTTGGCGCAATTTAATCAACTCGCCAACCTGTTTGGGTTCTTGGGGTTTCCGGAGAAGGTGCGATAACTCTTTCTCCCAACGCTACTCTATCTCAAATAGTTGAAATCCCTCATTCCCAAAACAATAGATCAAAAACTGTCGGACTTCGATTTCTTCGACTTCGCGCTCTAAATCACGTGCATAGCCGCGCAATTGGTCAATATCCTCATCAAGGGCTTCAAAGTCTGCGATGTTGATGTTTTTTTCTTGCATCTTGGCTTTGGAATAATATTTGAACTCGGTGATCCAACGCAGCCCGGCAAATTTCTCGTTAAATTTCCCGACAAACTCCAAGTCGCTTTTACCGTTGGCATAGGGTCGCTCCACATGCCACGTGAACCATGTGGAGAGATGTTGTGTGCAGAGTTGGTAAAACGTGGTCCGGTAAAAGTTTTCATTGACTTGCATAAAAATCGGTTCGGGTAGGCGTTGGACATATTCTTCCCAATAACAGCGAAAGAGAGCTTCTAGGTTCGGACGGTGCGAAAAAGACCGCATGGCGGCAGAGAATGGGTTTGTCATGTCGATTTTGTGGTATTCATTGAAATACTCGACAAAGAGTTGGTACATATTCAGATTGGGGAAAGTGAAATTAAAGGCATCTTGACGCGTCAAGATGCCGAGATGAAAAAAGGCAATGGGGAAAAATTGCTCATCAAAAAATTGTTTGATATTAAATTGACTTCCCAAGAGGGCGTTGTTATAGGCGATGGTTTTATCTGTGGCGAGTTGATTGATATATTTCGCGGCAATGGCTGGGTGTTGCATGGCTAACCGTCTGAACCAGCCCATATCTGTTTTGAGGTTGTTATCTGTGAGCTGCTCTGGAAATTTTCGGTACTTGGTCCAATACCACAAAAAATACATCAAGATGGTTGTGTTGTAGAGCGAGACGCTGTATTCATTCGCTCCAGTTTCATCATCTCCAGACTCATCATCTCCAGCCCCATTATCTTCACTCTCATCCTCTTCAGGTTCATGATGCACTGGTGTCAAAAAATGATAGCCATCGTAATTGGTCTTTAACACGTCGCCAATTTCGTGGCGCAGGTGTGCAGGGAAGGCGTAATCGTCAAAAATGTCATCCAGCAGTGCATCGACTTCTTCTTGGGTAAACCCAACCATTGCCTCAAATTCTGGGTTGAGTGTCAGAAATGTGCCGACGTTAAAGGCCGAGGCCAAATCATCAATCGTCATCGGCAGTATACCTGTGATGTAATTATTTTTAATTGCCCCTGTTTCTCGCCCTTCCTTTAGCACCTTAAAGAAATTCTTGAAGAAACTATCATCATCGGTGAGCGCATCATAGAGGTGCTCCTTATGCCCCTTGATCAGTTGATTGGCAAAATTGTCATACTCATCGATAATGACAAAGAGGCGCGGCCAATTATAGGCCTCAATGTGCATGATTAAATCGGATAAATTGTCCGCTGCTGGCTCATCCATGTCAACGGGTGGGAGTTCATCCAATATCGGTGCATACTGCACACGGAGCAACTTGATGGTGCGGTTGACCTTTTTTCTAAAACTTTTTTGGATATCGGCAATCGTGGGTCCTGACGCAAGTGAAGAGAAGTTGAGATGCAGCACCATATATTGACTTTGCTGTCCGGTTGGGTTTTGCCCAATCCAAGTGTCGCCAAACAGTTCATCAAACAAGTCTTTATGGCGTAAGTCATAGTAATAATGCAGAATCGAGCAGAGAAACGATTTGCCAAAGCGACGAGGACGCAGAAATACAGGGTTGTTGATGCGTTCTAACTTGGCGATATAGGGTGTTTTGTCCACAAAATAGCCGTTGTCTCTTCGTAAATCCGCAAAATTAGGTGCGGCATAAATCACTTGTTTTCTCATCCAGTCCCCCTCTAATCAACGCTCTACACGTCACGCCACAAAATCTGCGTAGACCTTACGCTGTATGTTCTTGCACTCAGTATAGCACAAACGGGCAGGGTTGAACAGTGATCAAACTCAAATCTCGTTCCACAAAATGCGATTAAATCTTACACTCATCGCTGCATAACAACAGCGCAGATTCAACGCTTCACAACGTTCTTTGACTGGCGTCCGTCGGTAACTGTAGCGTTGAGTCTGCGCTTCGTCTTTCAAAAAGTGCGTCTGAATCAGTAAGATAACCCCGGTGTTGCATGAAGGTACGTATCATCACTCAACTGTTTCAACATAAAATCAGCGACATCCGCCCGTGAAATCGTCAATGTGGTCGTCTTGTCTGTGCCAGCAAAGCCGTGCCGGTATTGTCCCGTCGTTTCATCGTCGGTGAAGGCGGCGGGGCGAACGATGGTCCAGTCGAGATCGCTCTGCTGGACAGACTGCTCCTGTTTGACATGATCCACAAATGCGCTGCGCAGGAGCATTCCAAACATGATATATTTCCAATAGAAATTCAGGTTGCCCTGGCTATCCCCAACACCGAGCGTGGTTTGGCAGATAAACCGTCGGACATGCGCCTTCTCCATTGCACGGATGATATGCTGTGTACCCGCCGCTCGCACTGTCCCTTTCAACCCAGCGCCCAGTGAACATAAGACCGCATCGTGACCGTGTACCGCGCGTTCCACCGAGGCGGGGTCCATGACATCGCCCTTTGTGATGGTGAGACTCCCATGCTTAATTTCCATCTTGGCTGGATCGCGCACAAATGCGGTGACCGCGTACCCTTGTGCCAGTGCCTGTTTCACAAGCTCACGGCCAATGCTTCCTGTTGCGCCAAAAATCAGTATCTTCATATTTTGCACTTGTGATTGTGTTTCATGATTGTTAGACATTTTTTGTTCTCCCTTACATCTCAATAATAGTCCTGTTTAGTGAGCATCAATCTATACCAAACCTGCTTGGCTAATTGAGTTGCTTACCGTCTATTATACCGACGGTTTGCGGGCTTTTCAATATCTAACGCTCTATTTTTTATGCTCATTCATCCAAAATTGGAGTTGACTGTGCAATGAGGATGTGGTATGGTCTGTGCTATGAATACACAACCAGCAAAACCAGATCAACGTGATGCGCCTTGGCTGTATGCGGACCCGCTTGGGGAAGCCCTTCACTTTTTGCACATGAACGGCTTGTTTTACTCACGAGCGGAATTTACGGCTCCTTGGGGGTTGGATATGCCCGCCTTGCCCAATTGTTTGCTGTTTCATGTCGTGGTGTCAGGCCGTTGCTGGCTGATGGTCGAAGGGGCTGAACCGCAGTTGTTGAACCCTGGCGATTTTGCGCTTGTGCCACATGGAGACGGGCATGATCTACTGAGCGAGCCAGGTGTGCCTGCAACGCCGCTCTTTGACATGCCGCGTGAGGAGGTGAGCGAACGCTATGAAATTTTGCGGCATGGCGAGGGCGGGGAAGCAACCAGCCTGATCTGCGGTGTTGTGCGCTTTGACCATCCAGCCGCAAAGCAGCTACTGCAACTTTTGCCCAGAGTGATCTACATTGAATCATGGCGTTCTCCCCACGCCGAGTGGTTCCAAAGCACCCTACGCTTGATGGCAGCCGAGGCCAAGGTGTTGCAACCCGGTGGTGAGACCGTGATCACGCGGTTGGCGGACATTCTTGTGATCCAAGCGATTCGTTCGTGGATTGCCGAAGACCCTGCGGCGCAAACAGGGTGGCTGGGGGCACTGCAAGATAAGCAGATAGGCTATGCAATTTTGTTAATCCAGCGTGAGCCAGCGCGGGCGTGGACAGTGGGCATGTTGGCGCAAGAGGTTGCCATGTCACGTTCCGCCTTTGCTGCACGCTTTAAGCAGCTTGTCGGTGAGTCACCCATGCAGTACGTCGCACGCTGGCGTATGAATGTGGCGTTGACCTGTCTGCGAGAGGAGAACGCATCGGTGAGCGAGCTGGCTGAACGGCTTGGCTATCAGTCGGAAGCCGCGTTCAGTCGAGCGTTTAAGCGGTATATGGGCATGTCGCCTGGAGTGGCTCGGCGTAGTGGTCATACGATTATGGAAAGTTGAAAGAGTGCTTTTTCAACTTTCATCAAAATATGTAATGGTCAGAGAGATGTTGAACAAGTAGCAGCAAATATAGTGTACCGTCCCTATTCGGGTCAGGCGTCATTGACACGAATAGGGACGGTACACTATATTTGTTCAGACTCTATTTGACTATTACATATTTCATCAAAATATGACGCGATGTATGACGGTCAATATGACGAGGAGTATGACGGTTGTCTGATAAACTGCATGTAGATTGATTGAATGCTTGATAGATCGAGCGTAAACTAACGCTATTGATATAAAATGAGGAGAGGGAAATCACATGCAACAACAAAATCAGACACACAGTATATCAGAACACAGTCACAATCACTTATGGGTCCGCTATACAGTCGTCTTTTGCTTGGTCGCCGTCATCGTGCTGCGGATACAGCTTGCATTATGGCTGGTTCCGTTGACGGAGCCAACCATCACGAATATCAATGTTCCTGTTGAGGATGCTATCACGGCCAATGTGGGCAGCACCCATCAGATGACAATGGTGTTGGAGTTGGGTATGATGACACAGAGCGATGGTGCTACGCCATAACAGGCATACCAATCACACCGTTGATTCGCTGCGCTTCCTGTACAATCATCTGATTCACGCGCACATTCTCTAAAAACGCGCTGCGCAACGCCACATCCTGAATGCCCTTGGTCCACGACTGTAGCTGCATAGAACTGTTCTGCAAGACATCATCGGCCCGTGCGTCACCCATCACACCGAGAACCTGATAGCAGATCCAATGGGGATAGAAATAGTCTATAATCAATGCTTCTTCAGCAAAATAATTTTTGTCAAGCCCTTGGTCAAGCTGTGGCAGGAGCCATTCGACATGAACCTTGGCTTTATCCAAGTCTCCATGTGCCAAGGTTGCCTCGGCTAACCCTCCACGCATGAAACGCTCGCCAAAGGTATCCCCGTTTTGCTGAACGCCTTGGAGCGCTATCTCAAAGGCAGTCTGTGCCTCTGCAATCTCCTCATTGTGTAGCAACGCAAAACCACGACACAAAAAGCCCAATGGGTGCATCACAGGTCCTACTTGGTCGTGTAGCGAGATCATCTCCTCGGTCATACGCAGGGCTTTTTCCAACTCACCCCGATGGATTGCCAATATCGCGCCCTGAGCACTGATGAGGTAATATCCCTCTAGGTATTCACGCACATGCGGTTGCGTCATGAGAAAATGCTGTAATTCATGTCCTTCGGTGTAACAACCAACACGAATATATTCGGCGACCAACGCCAGCATGGGGCTAAAGACGCCCAATGGGTCGCCCAACGTCTGAAACAGGGTGATGGCATCTTGCAGATGGGCAATGCGTTGGGGGGACTGGCTGAGGTGCAGAAGGGACGCGAGGGCAATATGACAGTGTGCCTCCCCCTCTAGGTGATTGAGGGTGCGACTGAGGGTCATGGCTCGTTCAATCCGTTGACGATTTTTTTCTTTATCAGGCGATTGAGTCGCCATTTGGAGCACAAAAATCGTCTCCCATAGATTGCCATCTTGATGATAATAATCCAAGGTTGTCTCTGCATAGACCAACATGGACGCGATGTCACCTTCAAAGAAAGCATGGTTGAGCAGAAATCTGTTATAGTCTCCGGCAATGGATGGCGATATCTGGTCGGCAAGTTTATGATAAGCGTCGGTTACATGCGTCACGGATTCCTCAATGGCCCCCGTAGAACGCAATGCTCTGGCATAGGCCAAATGATGACGCATTTCGATGTCAGGCGAAATCGGCATAGCCTGTGTTGCAATCTGTGTCGTTATCTGATTCTGCAATGGTTGTCCGGATGTTAATGCCTCTGCAAACTGATGATTTTCTACAAGCGTCTCGAACGAAACCAAGTTGGCCGCAAGCAGCAGCGACGTATAGCGCGGATTGGTCGCATGTTGTTCACAAAGCTGACGGACACGCTGACAGAGCGCAAGGGTTTCGTTAAAAAAGTGACAACGGTTGTAAAATCTTGCAAGCTGTTCAAAGGCAGATTGGACGAGATGCACAAAGTTATGTGTAATCGCCTGTCGCCACGCCAAGTGGATGTGATCCTGTTCGCGGCGCAGGTTTGCAAGAGAATCGCTGGCCTGTTCACCATTCAACTGTGGCACATAGGTCGCTACAATGTCAAAGAAGTAGGTGCAATATCGCTCCCAGAAGATTTGTTCATGGGTCTCATCATCCGCAACAGCGGCCTCCCACTTCTCCTGTAAATAGTCGCGAATGAGCGGATGAAACGCATACCGACCAATTTGTTGAACTTGAAGCAGAGAGGTATCAGTCAGCCGTTTGAGGTCAAACATGTTGACACCCACAATCGCTTGGGCGGCATCCAGATCAAAGGACCCCACAAAGTTTGCCAGCGCACTCAGCGAACCCTGTTCTGGCGCCGAGAGCAGTTGCCATGATTGGTCAAAAAAGGCATCTAGGGTGTGATAGTTTCCAGAGGCATAGACGAGCGGATGGTAGGTACTCGTCTGTTCGGTTGTGGTCTGGGCAAAGAGACGGCTGTCCTTTTCAAGCTGACGCACGATCTGTGGCAGGGTAAAATGCTCGGTCCACGCCGCAACCATGCTTAAGATCAACGGTAGACCGCCCGTTAGATGACAGAGTTTGCTGATGGCGGTTAAGTCGCTGGGGCCAATCGCCAACTGTGCATGGTAACGTTGGGCATAGTCGAGAAAGAGCTTGATGGATGCATAGTCCTCTGTTTCGGGCAGCATCGCAGCCAATGTTGTTGGGGTTGATGGCTGTCCTTGCGTAATACCCTGTTCATGGTGTTGGTGGGGCGTTCCAGTAGGCAATGTCATCAACGTTGTGTCCAACTCTGACACTTGTGCAACGGGCAGCGGCTGAATTTGCACAGTTGTCTCGCCCATTGCCTGTAGGCGAACACGGGATGTCACGAGAAAGGCACATGAGGGAGCCTGCTGTACCAATGCAGTCAGCAGGGGTTTGGCACCCAAAATATGCTCAAAGTTATCCAAAATCAACAACAAGCGTCGCTGCTGAAGATAGCTGATGATCTGTGTCAACCCATCACTTGAACTGCTCACAGGCAACTGAAGCGTCTTGATAATTGCACCAAGAAACCGCTGTGCATCTACCTCTTGCTCCCCTGCAACCTGCCCACCTGCAACCTGCCCACCTGCAACCTGCCCACCTGCAACCTGCCCACCTGCAACCTGCCCACCTCGGGAACCCTCTGGGTGCTGCTCAATTGCCTCAACACCCGCCAAAGGCACAAAGCCAACGCCATCAGGAAATCTATCAGTATCTCCCTCATTATTCCCGCCATTATCCCCCCCGGCATCCTCCCGCAAAAACATCTGCCCCAGCGTCAGGGCAATATGGCTTTTGCCAACACCACCCATACCCACCAATGTAACCAAGCGATGGGCGTCGCTCTGAAGATGACCTTGCACGGTTGCCAACAGGTCGTCGTGTCCAATCAGCGGCACAAGCGGAGCAGGGCTGGTGAGCCGAGGCTGGGTCATATGATGCGTTGGGGAGACGGGCTGGCTAGCCTGAGTGGTTGGATGAGCAACATCGCAGATCTCCACCACATGGGGTTCAGATGGCTGTCTATCTATTCCAGAGACCGCATCATCATCCGCACGAATGCGTTCAATCAACTGCTCACTTTCAACACTCGGTTCCACATCCAACTCTTCACGAAGCACGGCTTGCAGTGTCGCATACTGCTCCAACGCCGCCCATCGTTGCCCATCTTCATAAAGCAGCCGCATCTTGCGTTGATGCGCCTCTTCATGCCAAGGAACCAACGTCAACAACCGTTCAATATCGCTGTAAGCCTGTACTCGATTGCCTAACGTAATTTCCGTTTCACTCAATTGAAAAAGGAGTGTTGAAACTTCGTTACGCAGTTCATCACGTTTGTGGTCCACCCAATCATTAAAGAAAGGGGTTTTGGTGAGGTAGAACCCTTCGAGAAAGTCGCCGCGATAAAGATCAACCGCTCGGCGTTGTTGGTCATGATGATGGTTGTGTTGTCCTGTGTCCTGTGAGTTGCCCTGCATTTTGTCAGGCAGTTGCTGATGGAATTGATGGATATCAACCGTCGATGATATATCGCAATCAAATCCTAATTTGTCAGGCGTAATCATCATATGTGTACCCAGATGACGACGCAGGTCGACCAGATGGTTGCGCAGATAGCGACGCGCCAACCCTGGCTCGCGATCCGGCCAGAAGAACTCGGCTAGGTCTGTTCGGGTGTGCGGGTGTCCCGTTGCGGCCATGTAGTAGAGCAGTGCCGACTCCTTGGCAAGTCGAAATGTAATCTCAGTCTCATCAAGTCGTATTTGGGGAGGACCCAATAATTGTATCACCAATGCTTCTTTCATCTATTTTTCCTTATGCACCCTACGACCCTGTAAAATCAGTTTCTGAGTATTGTCATTCGTGCGAAGGCAGAAATCCATACGTTGGACCAGTGTAGATTCCTGCCGAGTTTATCCGCGCGGAGGCGGGGGCACGAATGACAAGCAGAATCAACTACAACAAATGATGTATTTCTACGTACTATCATCCATGTCTACGAAAATATGACGCATACTATGACGCTTTGTATGACGTACTGTATGACGCTACCGTTCTATAATAATGATGTCTGATATTTTCGCTGAATTTTATGAAACATCATGATTTTTAGACAAAGTAGACAAGTAAACAACGAACTATTTCGAGTGAATCATCACATCTTTCTAAATTTAATTACAATGATTTGAATAGGAGTGTATCATGCAAGCAAACTTTTTACAACCAACATTTGACCAAACTGCAGAGCAGAAAACAGAAGAAATCTATCACCGCTTTGGCAGTAGCGTCCGCACCATCCGACGCACCTATAACTTGACCCAAGCGGATTTAGCCGAGCGCGCAGGGATGAACAAGACCTATTTGGTACGCATTGAGGCAGGGGATAACAATGTCACGTTGAAGACCGCACAACGCATTGCCTGTGCGCTAGATGTCGATCTGTTGACGCTTTTGAAGGGGGTTCATGTGACGCTCAAAGGTATGTGAGTACATCGTATGTTGTGATTTTAAATGATTGTGTGGTTCATGGCTATGAACCACACAACCACAAACCACCTATAGACAATAGGAGTAACGTAATGAATACAAATATCGTTCGCATGTTGGGTGGCGTCACCATCGTCGGGGCCATCCTTTGGCTGATGTCGGAAGTTGTGGAGCGAAGCAATGGTGGCATTTCAAATTTGAGCATGGGGATGCTGGTGGTAGCACTCTTCCTGCTAGCTGTTGGTGTGTGGGGCGTACACGCGGTTCAGCGAATGCAGACGGGGTGGCTCGGCTTGGTGGGCGCAATTGGCATCTCGATTGGCTCATTTCTGCTTGGTATTGTGGATATCATGGGGTTTGGCCTAACGACCATCGCTGAAGTCATTGCCAATGCGGGCATCGTCTATTTTATTGCTGTCTTTGCCGTTGTGATTGGCTCCATTGCCTTTGGCATTGCCGTGTTTCGCGCAGGCGTCTTTGCCCGCTGGACAGGCATTCTGACCGTCGTCTCAACGCTTATCACGCTAGCTGTTGAGATTTTAGCCCTGCCCGAAATCGGCATCAGCATCGCCAATGTCTTTTTGAACGTGGCATTAATTGCGATGGGTTGGCAGGCAATTAATAGTTAATAGTTAATAGTTAATAGTTAATAGTCAATAGTCAATAGTTAATAGTCAATAGTCAATAGTTAAT
>JBCCFC010000173.1:0-14932 GCA_039029935.1 Chloroflexota bacterium | reverse complement strand
GACAACATTTTAAGCTGTATGACACCTGTCGCATAGAGCTATGCTGTCGCCATCTGTTCCTCTTGTTCAGATGAAACCGTTTCTTCTACAAATAAGTAGAGTTGTCCAAAATCTTCAATCTGAATGACCGCATCAGATATTGCGTTCAGCTTTTCAACAGAACTGATTGAAGAGCATAGCCTTTGCATCTGCAGATATTCCCCAGCTGACATTTCATACCTCAACACCATTAATTTTAGTGTACTTTGCCGTTGTGTATCTAACAGAACCTTACGTTCTTTCGTCCATATGGCACGTTCCTTTTCAAATATCTCCTGTTCTACTCGTCTTTGTTCTTGACGTCCTTGTTCAATCCCTCTTTGAATACCTTCCTGAATACCTTCTTGAATACCTTCGTTATGGGCATCCTCTACTTGCTTTCGCCAGCGTCGTAAATAGGGTGAGTCAAACACCCATTCATCTTGTGCCATCATAGTTTCAATCATTTTGATAATCTCCTCATCTCGTAATAACGCCAATAACTCAACCAGCAGCCGATGTTGTGTCTCTTCATCGGGCAAAGAACGAATCTCTCGGTAAATCACAGGGATAATCTCATCTGGGTGTTCAAGTTTTGCCTGTCCCAGCAATGGCAGCAACGCAGGACGCCCCGCATCCAGCAATTCTTGTGGCTTTAAGTTCCACAACCAGATGGTATCATAATGCCACGCTAAAGTCACGCGTTGACCAATGCCCATCACACGATGATGCCCCGTATCGGTGATGTTGGTTTTCTCGCCAATATAAAAGACCACGCTGTGAATGCGAGTCCCGCGCTCTTTGTCTGCGAACCCCACGAGATAGTCCAATACGCGAAATCGCATCGGTCGCTCAGAACTTGCCCCTTGAAATTCAATGTGGAGCAGGAGTCGATTGTCAACGTTGTTTTTCTTTTCCTCTTCGGAAAGCTCAACTGTCACCCAGAAAACCAAATCAGAATAGGTTGCGTTGGGATTGGGTTGCAATTCGATGGTGGCACTGCGAATGTTGACCACCTTTGTGTCAAGTAGCCACTCTGCAAAATCAACCGGAGCCAATTCAACAAGCCGTTTGAGCGGACTGTCTGTTTTGTTTGTACGTTTTTGTTCCATGTTCCTGTGTAATGTTTGATGAAAGACAAATGTTCAATGTGGGAGCAGTATATCAAAATTGGTGAGCATTGACAAACGTGGTATGGACATCCTTGTCCGCAAGCCAAAATCAGCGACGACAAGCAACGGGCAAGGATGCCTATGCCACTATTCAATCTGCGTCCAATCCACCCCATCCGCGTGTCCCAGAATCAGCGCCCCTACTCCCCACGCAACTCAGCCAGCATCTCATCGGTAAACGGGTTCTCGCCCGCTTTCAGCGCATCAATCCACGCTTGACGTTCTTCGATAAAGGGTTTATAGCGAGAATCATCCAATGCTTTCGCAACATCTACAGCAAACTGAAAATCAGCAATCGCTTTGTCCACCTCACCCAACAACGCATAGGCCAGCCCACGACTGTCACGGTAATCAAACGATTCAGGGGCATGCTTGACGGCATCTTCGCAATAGGGAAGAGCCACCTCCAGTTGTCCATATAAGCTTGCACGCCAACAAGCGTTGTTATAGGCTGACCCCAACCATTGGTTTACCAATGGGGCGTCTGGTGACTGAATTTCGGTCGCAATCATAAATGACGCTGCAAAGTAGGGTATCGCCTTCTCGTACAGCCCTAAATCGCTATAGGCGATGCCTAGATTGGTGAGCCAGATTCCTTCATTCCTGCGGTCATTGATTTCTTGGGCAATAGCTAAGGCTTGCTCATACAACGGAATAGCTTTGTCGTACTGCCCTAAAGATGAGTAGACATTGCCCAAATTGCCGCGTTGAGACCCCTCGCCTCTACGGTCGTCGATTTCTTGGGCAATAATTAAGGTTTTCTCATAGTACTCAATTGCCTTGTTATACTGCCCGAGCGAAAAGTAGGCGTTGCCAAGGTTGCCGAGGTGAACCTCTTCATTCCTGCGGTCGTTGATTTCTTGGGCAATAGCTAAGGCTCGCTCATAGTACTCAATTGCCTTGTCATAGTCACCCAATTCTAGATTCGTTAACCCTAGACCACCGAGTCTTGCCCCTTCACCTCTGCGGTCGTTGATTTCTTGGGCAATGGCTAAGGCTTGTTCATAGTACTCGATGGCCCTATTGTATTCTCCCAACGAAAAGTATGTATTGCCCAGGTTGCTAAGGTATGCACCCTCCCGACTGCGGTCGTTGACTTCTTGAGCAATGGCTAAGGCTTGTTCATAGAACCCGATTGCCTTATGATACTGTCCCAACCCCAGATTGGCTAATCCCAGATTGCCAAGCGAATCCCCTTCACCTCGGCGGTCGTCGATTTCTTGGGCAATGGCTAAGGCTTGTTCGTAGAGCTTGATGGCCCTATCGACCTGCCCCAAATCGGCATAGGCTAACCCTAGATTTCCAAGGTGATTGCTTTCGCTCCTGCGGTCGTTGATTTTCTGGGCAATGGATAAGGCTTGCTCATAGTACTCGATAGCTCTATCGAGTAGCCCTAAATCTGCATAGACTAACCCCAGATTACCGAGGATTAAGCCTTCGTTCCTGCGGTTGTTGATTTCTTGGGCAATGGATAAGGCTTGCTTATAGAATTCGATGGCCCTCTCATACTTTGCCAAATCGCTATAGACGTTGCCTAGATTGCCGAGAGTAGCGGGTCCATATTCATGCTGCGTGATTTGATTGCGGTCAAGGGTTTCATAGAGCGAGGTAAGGTCTGGCTCTGCCAGATTTGCACGCCCCAGATAGAGATAGTTTGCCCCACGATAAAAATACATCGTCCGCATCATCTCTACATCCACCGCCAAATGCTCCGGTGCGTCCAACACTTGTGCGGTGGTATTAAAAAGCGGTTCCGCTCCTGCATGGTCGCCTACCTGATATAGGGCCAGCCCCGTCGCAAACGCCGTAATATTCGCCCACTGCTCCCCCAAATCGGCCTTAAACTCAAACATGCTCGGCTGCATAATCTGGCTCGGCCCATAGGCACTGTCATAGCTGCTGCCAAAGAAGGGCAACTCGGTCTGCATGATGTCAAAGAAGAGATAGACTTCGGGGGCTTCGAGGTAGTTGCCCCAGATGATAAAGGTGGCATCAAATTCAGGGCTGCGACCTAGTGCCATTACTTTTTCGCTGCCGCCCTCCTCTTCGATAAACATGGGCAGGCGTTCAATGCGAATGTCAGGGTGGTCGGCCAAGTTTTTGCGCATGGTGGAGGTGAGTCGCTGTGAAACATCGTCGGGGTCGGCGTTGGTGCAAGCGGGGTTCTTGGCACAGCCCGGCACAAGGATATCGGCCACCAGCACCAGCGTTTCCCCTTCGGCGCGTGGTGGGAAGAGTGTCGGCGTTGGTGAAGGCGACAGTGTTGGGGTTGCAGTGGGGGTGGCGATCAGGGTCAGGCGAATCTCCTTGATTTCATCCTGCAAGGTGTAGTCGTCGCTGTAGGTGGCATAGTTGTCGGCTTCAACATAGACCGTGATAGTGGGGCGCTCCTCGGCACAAGGCAACTGCGAGGCATAGTCCCCTTCGCTATTGGTGTAGCTGGTGGCGCGGTAGAGGCCGTACTCTACCCGTACCTTGGCATTAGCAATGCGTGTCAAACTCGCCTCGTCTATCACGGTAATTGCATAAGAACAGTCTCCAATTTTTGTGGAAAATAGATAGATGGTCTCGATTTCTTCACGCACCAAAAATTCTGTCTCATAGGGCTGATAGTCACTAGCTTCAATGCGCAGCCGATAGCGTTGCTGTTCGTCGTCACAACGGAACTGACCGCGATATCGCCCCTCGGAGCCAGTGTATTCCAGTAGCGTGTCAAGCTGATAGGTGAGCGTGAGTTTAGCATGGCTGATCGGCGTGTCCGTGTCCGCATCACGCACCTGCACGGCGTACTCGCAGATGCCTTCTTCGCTAGGTGCGTTGGTTGGTGTGGGTGTTGATTCCGCCGAGATTGGTTGCGTGGCTGGCGCGGGTGTTTGCTGAGATATTGGTGGTGTGCAGCCTGTCAAGAGCCAGAGTAGGCTGAGAAAAAGTACATAGATGATAGTTTGTGTTTTATTTGTTGCAAGCATAGGATTAATCTTGTCTCTAAGGAATAGCGATTATTTAACTTACACACGTTCAGTGAGGACGCCCCGTGCGGCTCTCATCCAAACGGGTAAGTTATTTAATTGCCATTCCTAAACAACCACTCGTTTTCCCGTATCCGTGTTTTTTATACAAACACAAATGCAGATGACACATAGATAGTTGCACTTGTTCAATCAAACAATAATGCTTGCTATTGTACCATAGGTTTAGAGAGAAAAACCTACATCAAACCTCTATGGTTTCTCTAGGCAATGTGTCGTGCTGACCTCCGGAAGGTGTTCAATTTTTGCAAACACTGAACACCTTCCGGAGGTCAGCATTACGGTCGGCATTACGATCCCTTTACACACGATAGCCATCCAACAATGCCGGATGCGCATCCCAAAACGCCTTCACGCGCGCACCCCACTGCCGAATCACCCGCATCGGGTTCTCATGCGTAATACGCCGCCGCTGCAACTGACCCTCAAAATTCAACAACGCCTGCCGGAAGCCTTGCACCTGCTCATGCATCTCAGCATCATAGGCTAAGTTACGCGTCTCCAACGGATCATCCACCAAATCAAAGACCTGCTCCACGCCAAGCCGCTGGACATCCGGGCCTGGTGGCAACAGATCATCATCGTTGCCATGCGGCATATACTCGCAGACATATTTGTAGCGGTCAAAGATAAGCGCACGACCCCAATAGTTGCTCTCCACATAGGCAAAATCACGCCACTCTGTGGGCTTGCCTTCGACCAGTGGGCGGATGCTCATGCCCTGCACATCATCAGGTGGCGCAATGCTTGCATAATCACAGACCGTTGGCAGCAAATCGACACCAGAGACAAAATGTGTGTGGTCAAAGGTAGCTTTGGGGATGTTTAGGTTATCATTCCTAGATTCTGCTAGTGATGCAACAATAAACGGGACACGGATACTCTCCTCGTAGAGCGTAAACTTCTGGAACATCTGATGTTGCCCAAACGCCTCACCGTGATCGACACTGAAGAGGATGAGCGTGTTGTCACGATAACGGCTCTGCTCTAATGCCGCCAAGACCATGCCGATTTCGCTGTCTACCTTTTCCACAAAGCGATGATGGCTCCACATAAAATAGCGCCACTGCAAGGCAGACCAATTGCGTACCACACGCAAAATCCGCCAGTGGATCAACGATTCATCCTCACGCCGACAGACACGGTGTAGCACAGGTTCACGCTCGTCATAGTCAAAGTTGTCGGGCAAAGGTGGCAGTATGTCCTCACTCAGCAATTCTTGTGCCACTGCATCCGGAATCACCTTGTCCTCATGGTTGTGTCCATACTCACAGATATCGTGGGGGTTAAGATAGGCGATTTGCAGATAAAAGGGCTGGTTGCTGGTGTCGCTGGTCAGGAAATCGACGGCAGCGTGGGTAATCGCACCATCGTAATATTCACCACCACCTGCGCCAATTGGCTCCTGCCCACCATAGAGGACATCAAAGCTCTGGTGGACATCACGCCCATCCACATGCCACTTGCCACAGTGAATCGCCCGATAGCCACCAGCGCGCAATGTTTGCCCCAAGTCAGGCATATCTTCATGCAGATGACCACCGTTGAACGGTGTCCCCGCCTCGGAGGTGTACCGCCCTGTCATCCAACTGGCGCGCGTCGGTGCGCACACGGGGTCGGTCGAGTACGAGCGCATAAAGGAGATGCCGTTCTCGTGCAGACGGTCGATATTGGGTGTATGCACATGTGGATAGCCATAGGCCGAGATGACGTTCCATGTATGTTGGTCAGTATTGATAAAAATGATGTTGGGTCGTCCCGATGTGTTTTCCTGCATGTTAGCTTGCATGTTAGCCTCCTAAGACCCACGTTTGAAAGACCGTGCCAACGATCACGATACGGTTATGCTGGTCGAGCCACCAATAGGAAGGCAGCAGCCCTTGACCATGCACTGTGTAGCCACTCAGGTGGAGTGGGTCTATATCGTCATCAAAACGTACAACCCACTCTTCCAAATAGCCAAGCTGCGAGTGCGGACGAAGTTTTTCCAAATCCTCCAATATCGTCAGCAAAACTTTATCACCTGTTTTTAGGTGGTTGCTCAACAGCGGGATGCTATCAAACAATGTCCAATTGCAGGTCAACGGCACAGTTCTATCCACCTTGCCCATCGGCAACACCGCCCCATTGACACTCAACATAACCTGTGTGTCATCTCCCTGCGTTGCCAGTTGACCTTGGCTATCAAACTGCCGATAGCCATGCCCCGCATGATTTTGTGTCCGAATCTGCCAATTGCCCACCAACGGACGAATCGCCTCATCCGTACAGGTGAAGGTTAGATGCTGATCCTCACCGCTGGTGGTGTTGGTTGAATGGATGGCATAGTGCCACTGTCCCTGTCCATCTTGTGATGTTTGTATGGTCAGGTGGCCGATACGTATATCTGTATCACCCACTGTATCACCCACTGTATCATCCCGTGACTGCTTGTAGCCCCGCCAAAAGTTGGGCCAGATGTGATAGGTGGCTTGGCGTTGGTGGGCGTTGGCATCGTGCGTAGGTGGTGGCAGATTGCGCAGGGCGGTCAACACTTGGGGAGCAAATAGTTGAGTTTGACGATCATTGTCGTGGTTGAATGACCAGTGTAGCTGGTTGGTTTGAGACATTGATGGACTCCTGATTAGGTATCAAAACTGACCGTTTTATCTAACATACACCATCGGGACCTGTGCAAAATCATCCGCCGAGAGCATGTCCATATTCCCAATTGTTAACGGTGGATATGTGCCCAATGCCTCTTCCTGTGTCACCGTAAAGTCGGCAGCATAGGCAATGTCTAGGATACGTGTATGGTTGGTGACAATGTTCCCTGTGGCTTGAGGTCCACCCCCAATACGCCACTGTTTTGCGGTCTGTTCTACATCACGAATACGCCAGACACCACCGGATGGAAACCCTTCTTGGCTGGCGACAATGCCTAGATAACCCCATGTATCCGGTGCTAAGTTGCCAACCGCTACACCCAACGCATCAGCAATTGTCGTCTTGGCAATACGTAGCGTAATCTTGTGATTGCCTGCATCGCTGATCACATCAAAAGACTCTGCCCCACCGAGCTTTTGCGGTGTCGGGTCTGCGTTTGTGGTTGGCCCAAACAGACCAGGTGTCCAGCCTTCTGCCCACAACGCAAGGTCCCATCCTTCGCCTTGGGGTAGAGCGGCATTGCGTCCGGGTAATAGTTTGCGGTCGCCGCTGTTGTGAAGAGCGTCAATGTACACATCGAGCGTGTGAATGCCCATGCCATTGGGGGCGCCCCAACTGTTGTTGAGCTTACCCGCAAAGGTAAACCGGAAAATAAGATTATTGTCATCCTCCGCCACCGTAAATTCTAGCAAATCATACGCACGGCTGTTGAAGACACCATCTTGTGGATAGGTATAGCTGCCAGGGCCATAATCATCGTTTGCGGGGTCACTGATGGTGAGTATCTCAGTCGTCAATCCTAAGTCTGGCACAAGCAACTGCGCGGGGCCATCCAGCGGGGCAAGCTGAATATCACGAACTTCACCTTCACTCACTGTACCCTCACTGACTACTGCGCGCAATTTCAGACTATCACCCGCATCCGGCTTGCCAAATGAACTGTAGGGAATCGCCAATTCCAGCACGTTGCCAGATAGACCTGCGTCAATCGTGCTATCGGTTGTGTGATAAACGCCTTTGTTGTCGGGCGTATAGTAGACCGTCTGAATTGACTCTCCTGTGACCGTGACTTCAACCAACACATTTGCACCAAAGCCCAGCAACGTATCATCTGCATCCCCTTGAAGCGAGACGCGGCTAAAGGGCTGCTCGGTTGTTGCACCGGGGCGGGTAAGATAGAAACCAATCGTCGTTTTGTCGGCGATATCGCGCCAAGCACGTCGCCCATCCAAACGCACATAGATATGCTGGGTATCAAAGCCATACCAGAGACGGTCTACCACCTGTTCTGCATTCGCCTGCACACCCCCCTCAACCAAATAGTAGCCGGCGGCATCCCACTCACCCTCGGCTGCCATGCCATCAAGCGTGGGGACAATTAAATCCGTCACACCCGCACTTGGCGCCATGGGGTGCGCTGGAATCACGGGGACTTTGAGAAATGTCGGAATCGGTTTGTCCATCAGTTGATAGACGCGCTGTAACGTCCGTCGAAACTGTAAATCAAAGCTGGCATCGTCCCCACTGTTCTGGTCTGATCCATACCACCAGAACCAATCACTGCCTTCCGCCGTGTAGATGGCGTCCAATACCGCCTCACGTGTCTCATCATCGAGTTTGCGCTGTTCCTGCGCCACAAACGCACGTACCTGCTGTAGATAGCCCCATGCGCGATTCTCCTCGTCCTCCCCAATCCATGTCAGATAATCGGGGCTGACCCAGCTTCCTGCCCACAGTCGCTCTAGTTCAGGCTGTTCAGGGTTGTTCTGGATAAACTTGCTGGGTGTAATGGTGCGAATCGTACCCTTCCGTTGCTCTTCTTGCAACAGTCGATACATGTTGTGGAGAAATTTCTTGCCGTCGTTGGGATAATGCTCCCATGCATTTTCACCGTCGAGAATCACGCTTACGAGATAAGGTTCATCCAGTGTTCCCTGTGCATTGACCAGTGATTCACGGATGGCTAGGATGCGCTCCACAAAATCCTGCGCCGCAGACAGTCCATCATCACCGCTATAGGTAAAACCTACCTTGTCGCTGATGGTTTTGTCACGGAAAATGGTGTATACCTTGTCACCACGACTGCTAGTTGAAATATAGGGACGATAGAGAACAGAGGCATCTTGCACAACTTCCTGCGCACTACGTCCGAACCCCGTGCGATCCAAGCTGCGCGCCAACACCTCTTCATCGGACGCCATCCACTGAACACCTGCCTTGGCGACCATGCCCACAATTTCTTGTGAAACCGCACCCTCGGCAGGCCACATACCCACCGGATCACGCCCAAAAGTCTCTTGATAGAACGCCACTCCCTTATTAAGCTGCTCAACGGCATCAATGCCATAGGTGTAGCGGGGCGGCAGATCAATATCATCCACAGCCACCTGCGCCAAGTTGGAATCAATTAACAACGGCAGGATGGGGTGAAAGAAGGGCGTCATGGTAATTTCAATACGTCCCTCATCCTGTAGACGACGATGAAGCGGAATCACCTCTTTGACAAGACGGGCATGTTCAGCAAGAACAACAGCTTTATCGGCCTCATTGTAGTTTTGCCCTTGACGAACCAAACTTGCCAGTGGCTCTTGCGTCAGAAAATCGGGGTCCGTCCATCCCAAGTCGAACAACACTTGCAGGTCCAGCCATGTCTGGGTATCCCACTCTGCACTGTTGGCTCGGCTATCAGCAATTTGTTGATAGCGTGGAAAACGCGCAATAATCTTGGGGTTGATGTCAAAGAAGCGGTTGATGATAAACTGTTTTTGCTCATCGGTCAACGCATCTGCCGGAATCTCGGTGTAGGTTTGGTATAGGTCCAGCGCACCCGACTCTAAATCCAATAGCTGACGCAGGAGGGACGGCGTGAGATTAAAGGTCGCCTGAATATCGGGATATGCATCCAGAATCGCCGCCATGTCCACATAATCCTTGGCGGCATGAACACGTACCCAAGGCTTTTCATAGATGTTGGTGCTGGGGTCTTTATAGTAGAGGGGCTGGTGTTGATGCCAGATGATGCTCAGATAGAGCGGTTCACCACTAACACTAGGGGTGATGGTTGGTGCAGGTGTCGATATGAGGGTTTCGGTCGGGCTTGGCGGAGATGTTAGCTGTGAGGTTGGTGGTGTAATGGGTTGGATACAAGCGATGAGAAGCAGAATAGAGAGCGTGGTTGTTAATGCTATGGAAAGAAAGTGATGTTTGTTTGTCATAAATCGCCTATTCAGAATCTTTGCTCCGTAATGTCGTTGCTCAACTCCATTACTCCAAGGGCGGCACACTCAACGTCATCCCCACTTGCAGCGATCCCGGCGAAGGCATCTGCACCTGATTGGCGCGATAGAGTGTTTCTCGATAAGCCATGTCCCCATACAGTCGATAGGTGATACCCCACAACGAGTCTCCAGGCTGCACGACATACGTCTTGGGCAAGCGCAAGACCAAGTTGGCAGCAACGATCTCATCAACCCCCAAGGACTCAATCACTTTAACCCCCTCTAACGCATCGAGGATACGCGTACGCTGTTCAAAGGTGGGGGCAAAGCCCTCAATCACCAAGCGATTGTTTTCCACCCGTGCCTCAATTGGTAGTTTTGCCAAGTGAGCCTCTCCATTCTCGCGTAGATAGGTGGGTAGATGAAAGGTTTTTGGTGATGTGGCAAAAACTGTGCGGCTGAGGTTGGTATCGGCTAAAGCTCTATTTTCATCGGCTCTTGTCTGTATAGCGGATGAGTTATCGTCCGTTTCCGCCAAGGATTCTTCGCCTGCTGTTGAATTTGCAGGGGGGGCGTAGACAACGACCTCTTCATTGGCTTGTGCATCCACAATTTCTTCACTGCTATTCGCTACTCCAGGATTACTCGTTCTGTTTTCTTGCACCAGTGTGTTATCAACGGCATCGACAGGTATGGGTGTATTGGTCGGACGTGGCGTTGGGACCAAGATCAGTGTATTGGATTCGGAAGCGATTGTTTCGGTGATCTGTTCAATCGCTGTGGCAGGATTGGTCGATTCTAAGGTGCCCACTACCGCACGATCTTCGCTTTGTATTTGTCCAGTTTGGATGGACTCCACAAACACAATATTAGCGCTATCAGTGGATGATTGATTGTTACCTGCAACCGTGTTTGCATCTGTGGCTTGCAATAGATTGGATTGAGTTGTTTCATCTACACTGTTGCTGTCAGACGGCTCCTCAATCAGCATACTGCCACTATCTAACGTCGGCTGAGGTGGCTCCTCTGACAGAAAAATGCCTGGCTGCTCAATCATGTTGGTTAAGGTTTGGATGGTTTGTGGGAAGGTGGTCTCAAGCAGCTTTAACCCCGGTTGCCAATAGAGTGGGCTACTCAGGAGTATACCGATAAACAGCACCCAGGCAACCAACCCCCACCAACGTTGCCGCTGGGGTGCTGAACGCTGATTGGTCGATTCAACCAAAATTTCGGTAAGCTCGGTGGGCAGACTGGTAAAGGTCGCACTTTCGGCTAACACTGCCTCTGTGACACCCGAACCTGTGACACCCGAACCTGTGACACCCGAACCTGTGACACCCGTACCAGTTTTTGCCAAAGCAAAATTTTTCGATTTTGATGACTGTGCTTGTGTCGAGTGACCAAAAGTTGTCTGTGACCGCTGTTGACGGGCTGGCTGTTGTTGCACTTGATGAACACGCAGCATCCACTCTGCCTCTTCACGCAGACTGTCGTCAAGTGGAATCGCAGCCACATGATGACGCATACGCTCATAGTCGCCCTCTAGCTGTGCCAGAATTGCCGCAAGCAAACGCAAATCCGTTGTCTCGGCATAGGCCAATCCACGTTCGGCTTCGGTGCGTCCACGCGCAAACTGTCTATTTCCTGCCAAGGCCGCTGCACGTTGATAGAAATAGCGCGCTGCACTATCGGTCTCAATGTAATGAGCTAGGTTTGTACCACACGCGGTACATTGTTCATGATCAGGGGTAATCTGCGCCGGACGATGGCACTGATCACAGGTGACATCGGTCGTTACATGTGTTGCCATATGCATCGCGGCCTGAGATGATGGTTTAGGTGTGGTTCTGAAAGATTGGTTCATCAAGTTTTATCCGATAGCTGTTGTTCAATCGTCTCTTGTAATTTTCGCAGACTCACTGGTTTGCTCAAATACTCATTCGTCCCTGCTTGGATACACCGCTCACGATCACCGGGCATTGCCAAGGCCGTCAGCGCAATAATCGGGACTTCTTGCATAGATTCCTCCTCGCGAATGAGTTTTGTCGCTTCGAGTCCATCCATCTCTGGCATCTGAATATCCATTAAAATAATGTCGGGCATCATCTCCATCGCCTGTTCCACGGCCTCCGCTCCATTGCGCGCAATCGCTAAACGATACCCCTTGGCCCCCAAATACGTAGACAAGGTTGTAATATTGGCCTCATTATCCTCCGCCAGTAAAATCAATGGGCTGAGGTGTGTTGGCTGCGACAGTGTTGGCTGCGACAGTGTTGGCTGTGAAAGTATCCCCTCTGGCAGTCCACCTTCTGTCTGATTGAATGTCGCTGAATCGGAAACTGGCTGTCGTGTCGTTGGTGGGTTTGCGCTTGTCTGTGTCGCTTTTAAACGCTGTCGAGAGAAACGTGCTTGACCATCCTCTGTATGATGGTTAAAGTTATGCATCGGCTCAGTACGTTGAATGCTTGGTCGCGGATGGAACTGTGTTGCGCTTGGCTCCGACCGATGGCTATGTGAGCGATTGATATTAGCGGGTGAAGTGGGCGCAAATATCCGATGCGTATCACCCTGTGCCTGCGTCGCCTCACGCTGGCTTTGCATTTCTTCACGGTGGTCCCGCCCCTTGGGCAAAGAGATCGTAAAGCGACTACCCTCACCCACTTCGCTCTCCAAAGAAACACTCCCACCGTGCAACTCTGTCATTTTATAGACCAATGCAAGCCCAAGCCCCGTCCCTGGATGATACCGCGTTAGACGGCTGTCTAACTGCACAAAGGGCTGAAAGAGACGGCCACTATCTTCAACCGAGATACCAATGCCTGTATCCCAAACCGTGAAGTGTACAATATCCTGTGCTTTATCATCCACAACCTCGATGCCAATCGCACCACCATCATGCGTGAATTTTACTGCATTACTGAGCAAATTCACTAAAATTTGTTTTAGCCGACGCTCATCCGCATAAATCCATGTCATATCAGGCGATGCTTCGTAAGATAGCTTGATATCCTTCTTAAGCGCATCCTGCTTGATCAAATTCAGACTCGATTGACAGACCGAATCAATGGCCGTGGGCTGTTTGAGTAGATCGAACTTGCCCGCTTCAATCTTAGAGACATCTAAGATATCGCTAATCAGGGCCAGTAAATGCCGCCCACTTTGCTCGATGTTGTGAACCGTTTTGGACTGTTTTTCATTGAGTGTTCCATAGACCTCTTCCTGTAATGCCTCGGAAAGCCCCAAAATGGCATTCAACGGTGTGCGCAGTTCATGGCTCATGCTCGCTAAGAATTCATCTTTCATGCGCGAGACACGGGCCAACTCTGCATTGGCCGCACTCAAGTCTGATGTGCGCTCGGCCACCCGCTTTGTCAATAACCGTTGCTCCTCATAGAGTGCTGCTTCCATCTGATAACGTTCGGTGATGTCGCGAATAATAATCTGTACAGAAGGCTTGCCATTCCACAAACAATGCCCCGCATCCACCTCAACAGGCACTTGCTCACTGTCAATTCGTTGCAGCAACGTATCCAACCGAATGGTAGATTGCTCGCCAGTAATGATGGATTGAAAGTATTGCATACATTTTTTGACTTCATTAGGCGCAATATACCGTGTAATCAGTTGACCTTCGGCCATTTTGGGGTCTAGCGTGGGCTGTTCTTGTTGTTGATGGTGCTGATAGTCTGTCCCTTGAATCATACTCACAAAGCGCGTATTAGTCATCAAAATCTGTCCATCAGGGTTAATCGTCAGAATACCATTGGGAGCTAGCTCGACAATCCCGCGAAATTGCTCTTCATTTTCGTGTAGTGCATGTTCAGCCCGTGCCCGTTTGCTTAACTCATATTCCAGCTTTTTGTTAATCGCCTTCAACTCTGCCGTTCGTTCCACCACACGCAATTCAAGCTGCTCGTTGGCATCGCGCAGCTTCTGTTCCAGCTCAATGCGGCTTGTGACATCCTGCCCCACGCCGATAACACTGGCGACTTCGCCATTGGCATCGCTATGAGCCGTTAGCCCTGTAAGAATCTGCACAGGTTGCCCGTTGGTAGCCCTGAGCGATATGAGACGATCACTGACGGCCTGGTTTCGGAACGCCAGCGCAAAAGACTCGGCCACCATCTCTTTTATATCTTCGGTCACACAGGCATCGACAAAGTTGCGGTTTAATACTGTTTGACGCCCGACACCTGTCAGTCGTTCCATCGCACCATTCCACTCCGTCACGCACCCTTGACGATCTACAATAAAAATTGGGGCAAGGGCATCATCAATCAGCCGACGTTGCTCTTTAGATAACTGTCGCAGATACTGATTTGTAAATTCAAGCTGTGATGTGCGCTCTTTGACTTGCTCTTCTAAATATTCTGTTAATTTGCGCAGTTCTTTGTTTGACTGATATAGTTTGATTGTCTTTTCGTCTGCAATCTGTTCGGCGAGTCTACGCGCTTGGCGTGCCTGATTTAGTTGTTCCCTCAGTCCGTCTAACTCGCTCATTTCGTCTTTACTCATTGTATGTTACTGTATATCCCAATAAAACCTTCATCATGATTTATTATAGAGGTATTATTATAATGCAAAATTTGTTTATGTATCAAGAAATTTATCAACAGCCAGCAATCTTACAAACGCTTTTGGACAAAGAAATGGCCTCTGTGTACGCATTGGCACAGGTAATCCAACAACAGAATATCTCACATATTGTGATTGCGGCACGTGGCTCTAGCGATAACGCCGGACGCTATGCCAAATATCTGCTGGGTGCCATGAACCAATATCCTGTGTCGCTGGCAACCCCTAGTCTGTTCACCATCTACCAAGCACCCCCAACCTTCAAAAATACATT
>JBCCFC010000172.1:0-14953 GCA_039029935.1 Chloroflexota bacterium | reverse complement strand
GGGCTAGGCCCAATTGGGATGCGCGCTATAACGGGTGACAGCAGTCGGAACCTACGTATCGCCATTACCATCAGTTATGTCTTTGCCGTTGTCGGTGTTGTGATTACGGCTCCAATCTTCAATTTTAGCAGCTATTTGGTGGGCAATTTAATCCGCGCGATTGGTTCAGGAGCCATCTGGGTCTTCACCACTCAACTCCTGTTGCAAAGAGTGCCAGATAAGGTTCGCGGACGTATCTTTGCCAGTGAGTTTGCCATGTTTACACTGGCGAGTGCGATTGCATCGGGCGTGACAGGGTGGAGTCTTGATGCGACAGGCACGGCTTCGACGCTGCTGTGGGCGATGGCAGGATTGACGGTGATCCCGCTGGTGTTATGGGCTGGGTGGCATAGGCAGGGGTATGAAGATGGACATTAGGCCATTGAATGCAGCTCTATCAACCGTTGAACATCATACTCCATTGCCCCGAATGCGGATAATGCCCGCAGTGGGGAGAAGTCATCAATCAACTCACTAATGTGCCGCACTCGTTGATGTGTTGAGAATTTTTTCAGGCGGCGTCCTTGTAGGCCACTCGCTTTACGCAATAGATCGTGCAATGTTGTTTTGGGATCAGGTAATGATTCCAGCCTGTATAATGGTGGTACATCAAGAAATATCTTCGTAGACTCATTTCCTGCTGCTCGACGAACAGCCCCTTCATCAAACAGAAGCCATGCTTCCGTCATGCGCACAGGGATAACGCAGATATAAGGCAGTGGTGTAGCCTCATTTTTATGCATATTTGCATAAGCGGTGTCGATTTCTCTTTGGCGATCTTCTCTCGATTCTCGCTCGGCGTCTCGGTGAATAAAGAGCAAATCACAGGGATATTTGTCGAGCGCATAATCAATTTTCTCTATCAACGTCTTGGGTGGGCGAGGTAATTTGGCGAAATCGGCCCATTGAGACTGAATCGAGATGTAGTTACCATGCTCTACAAGTAGCCAATTCAAAATTGGAATGAGAACCGCATCCGAGCTACCATCGGTGATTAATGTGTAACGAATATTATCCATGATTGTGCGTTGTCTTCTTCATTGTTTTCTGATCTAAAATATAAATTGCAGATCATCTCTGTCCATAACACGTCGGGAAGTCATATCAGCGTCTTTTTCTGCTTTGAAGGTGAGATAATCTAAGAGCTTACCCCGTGCAATCGGTCGTATCTCAGACGACGTCGCTGTACGCCATGTATCGGCCAACCATTCAAAACGTACCCCTTGGAATCGGTTCCCATTTTCAATCCGTTCTATAGGCAGGGCAACCAATAAGCTATCATCGGGTACTTGGCTCACCACAAACGGGGAGTGCGTATTGATGATCACCTGTCGTAGTGGGTTATCTTCATCAACAGGAAACGTCGTGTCACAGGCAATATCCTGTAGAAGACGCAGCATTGCGGGAATACGGCTTGGATGAATGCCCGTTTCTGGTTCCTCAATACAAATCAGCCCACGTACAGATGGGTCCATTTCTATCACCGAAAGCGCCAAGAACCGCAATGTGCCATCTGACAGAGAATGTGCAGGATAGGAAATCCTATCTTTTTCCATCAGATGAAGCGTGAGTAGCTGACGCGCTTCATCTCGATCAATCTGAATTGCCTGTACACCGTTGATCAATTCAGAGAGCCGACCAGCAATTTGACTATAAATGATGGGGGATTCGTGCAGCCCTTCCGTAGACACACCATTGAATGCATCAACGTGTGCCAAATGATAGAGGGTTGCGGGTAAATGCGCGCCATTGGCAAGGAGTCCTGGCGTTGCTAATGTGGCAAAACGGTCTGGTCGACGCAGTGCAGATGTTTCAAACTGTAAGAGCATCCAACTGCTCATCTCTTTGCGCACAATTAAGGCGGTTGGGTTGCTGGCAGTATAGTGTGTTGATAGAACAGTTCGAGGGAGCCCAGATGCGTCTAATCTCTGCCGTTCTCCAGTTAGCTCGTTTGTGTTGACGTGAATCGTTGATTGTCGATTGTTACGTTTAGTTGATATCAGTGATTTTGCCTGCCCGCCCCGCGACACGGAGGGAAGCCACTGATCGCTATCATAGGGAAATTTTAGGAATTCAGCAGCATTTTCTAGCCCAATCGCTTCAAGGGTTTCTTCAACCAACTCAAAAGGGCTTGTCAATGGTAATTGCCATTCAGTTCGGTAACGCAGCTTTACTGTATAGCGTACCAATGTTGCGCTTGCTTCAAGTATCTGGCCCAACTCATCTTCACCCTGTGTTGGGATGAGCATCCCGGCCTCAAATGACATGCATTCAGCGTAAACATCACCAATTCGCTGCACAATACTACGGATATCGCTATCTTGCTCGTCAGAACGAATTGCCAACGCAGCTTCCAAAAATGTTTTCTCGGACAGATGTCCCAGAAAATGAATGGCATCAAAGAGATTTGATTTGCCAACCGCATTGGAGCCAGCGATACAGGTAAACGCCCCAAAACGAACATCGACATCTACTAAATTCTTAAAACCCGAAACTTTTAGCCTTGTCAACATAAAACAAATTCCTTACCAATCACAATACCTATGCAATATCATCAACGCTATTACTTGCCATGGTCTGAGAAGTATAGCAGAAGCCCAAAGAAGTTATTGAATTTGTTTTGTGCTGAAAGTCCAGCTATCTACTCGTTAGACGAACGCCTAAATCTTTGGGCAATGCCCCGAAAAGGGCCTGTCATAAATATCTCATGCAGTTTGGCCTTAACCGTTGCATCACCAGCGTTGAGGTGTGGAAAGGGCGTATCCTGTGGAACTTCACAACCGAGGAACGCGCATAGCGGCTCCCAGCCATCCTTCACGTGGAAGACCAGCAGTCGTTCTTTGGGGACCAACCGCTGCACAACCTCATTATGCTGATTGAATGCCTCGATGACTTGTGCTTTGTCTTGTATCTCCGGTTCGACCATATAGCGGTCGTGTAGTCTCGTTACAAAGTTTAGAAAGCGGCCTAATGGCGGGACGACATATCCGACTGTACGCAAAAATTGTATTGTACGCACAAGCGTCATAAAGCTGGCATACCAACGTTCAGAGTCTCGCACCATCAGAATCACTTTGGCATCAGGATACATGTGCATCAGTTCTTCATAATAGAAACAGGCGGGCGCATCGACAGTTGCCTCATAATTCTGAAAGAGCGTTTGCCAGTCCATTGCAGCACACCCTGTAAAAAAATCATCCCAAGCCTGTAAGTGACTTACGTTACGCGCCACAATTTCCATATGGTAACATGGATAGCCAAGGTGGTTGAGTGCCGCCTGCATTGACATTGTGCCAGTGCGGGGGAATCCCGCGCCAATGATTTTCATCAAAAACATCCTTTCAGTAGTACAGATAGATTATGCCCATCTATCAACGTGACATATCTATTCAACGTACAAATTTTGATGAGAAGTTCCCACTGACGGCTTTAGATGCTGCCGATAAAGTCAAATCTCGATTTCTATCGCTCCCGGACGATAATTCCGATGCACCCTCAACCCACGCATATTCTCCGTCAAATACCGCGTACTTGGATACTTCAGCCGCTCCATCTGTGCAATCACAGCCTCGTAGTCATATGCCACGCGTCGATGTATAATCGTATAACCCTGCTCATCCGCATCCAGCAACACATAGCTGGCACGAATATCGGGTTGTACACCATTGCTGATGCTGCCCAGATTCACCACATGTTTCTGATTCTCTGGCGGACCAACACGCTTACTTAGTGGCATGTGTGTATGACCCACACAGATCAAGTCCGCATCACAATCTTTGACCAGTTCATAAATTTCATCATGGTTTAACGCTGGGTGAATGCCTTCACTGTCATCTGACCCCGGAGAGGCGTGGACGCCTAGAAACCGTGTGCCATCGGGCAATGTATGACGCATCTCTAACGGCAATGTCCCCAACCATTCAAACCAACCTGCCGCCGTGAGCATTCCCTGTGTCCACGGGAATGTCCCCATCACTTCACCATAGATGACCACTTTATCGGGATCGGCTTTGGCCTGTTCGAGTGTTGGCGTAGGGCGGTCGCCAGTCCAGGTATAGCGGTCGCCATTGCCATGAATAAACTGCACATTGGGCAATGGCATCAGCCGTTCAATCACGCCAAGAGGGTCGGGACCAAGCGGCACCATGTCGCCCAATATCCAGTAATGGCTAGCACCTCCCTGTGCTTCAATATCCTGCAACACGGCGTCCAGGGCAATTGAATTGGCATGAATGTCTGATAGTAGTGCAACTCGCATTTGTTGTCTCCTGTTGTGTGTAAGATTGGTCCAATAGGTTTTTAAGTTTGGAAAAATTGAAACCCATTGGACCAAATCTAATGACCTCAAAATTTCACTTCACTATAAGCCTACTCCATTCAATCAACAAACTATACGATCATAGTTGGTTCATATCAAAAAGTGTGCAAACATGATAATTACCTATCGGTAAAATCATCGGCCCACACACTTTTTGATATGAACGTCGTAGGTTGACTGCAAGCAAACTGACAGTCCATTGACCTTGATTACGGGAACGGGGTTCAGTATACTTACGTCACCTGTCTTGTAACATTTACTGTGATATTTACAGAGTACAGACAAGAACTAGATAAAGGTAAGGTGTTTATGCGTAGTACCAGCCGTCTCTGTGGGCGTGTTGTTTTTAGTCTGCTTGCCAATGCACTTTTCATCGCACTCTTACCACTGCAGCCATTCAATCATCTAACAAGTATTGTATCAGCCGCCACCCAGAGTAATGATGCAGTATTCCCAACAGGCGTAACCATGAGCGATGCCATCATCTCCGAATTTATGGCGGCCAACAACAGTACACTCTATGATCAGGATGGAGACAGTTCGGATTGGATCGAAGTTAGGAACCTGTCGGCCTCCCCACTTGATTTAGATGGCTGGTTTCTGACGGATGATCAATCGAACCTAACGAAATGGCAGTTTCCTACCACCATTGTACCTGCGAATGGGTATGTGGTTGTCTTTGCATCGAGCAAAAATCAAGATACACCGGGGTTTGAGCTACACACCAACTTTAAGCTTCAGAGCGGTGGTGAATATCTTGCACTTGTGCATCCAGATGGGACAACCATTGCCAATGAGTTCGCGCCTGCATACCCAGAGCAATATACGAATGTCTCCTTTGGGATTGACAACACCAATAGCCAAGTCTACTTCTCGCCAGCCACACCGGGCGGGGTCAACGGTACAGGAAGCCAAATTTATAAGCTTGCGCTGCCCGCTGCCGATGTTGGTCGTGGCTTTTATGACAGCGCACAAACGGTGACGCTTTCAGCCTCTCCGGGCGCAACCATTCGCTACACGACCAATGGTAATACACCATCATCCAGTCACGGCACAATCTACAACAGTCCCTTAACCATCAACAGCACAACTACCTTACGCTTTATCGCCTACACCAACAGCCATACCTCGCCTGTGGCCACGCATACCTATATCTTTGTCAATGATGTCATGAATCAATCGACCATGAATCAGTCGGTCGTCAATCAATATCAAAGCCAAATGGACGATGCGCTGTTGGCTCTGCCGAGCATCTCATTGGCCTCGCCACACTTTCCGCTGGCAGGTGACTATTGGAATCAAGATGTGCCGATTGTGCAGACCTCTGTCGAGTTGATTTACCCTGATGCGCAGGAGAATATAACCAAGGGATTTCAGGTCAATTCGGGCATCCGCAAATATGGCAATGTGAGCATCAACTATGACAAGCACAGTATGCGTCTCTTCTTTGATTCTGAGTATGGGGCACCGGACCTCAAGTGGCCGCTTTTTGCCGATTGGGGGCAGGGAACCTATACGCCCGCCGAAAAATTTGACACGATTGACCTACGCTCTGGTGGACATGGCGACCAGTTCTATAATTCCATCAACACGATGGGAGCGCGTGAACGGGCGACCTATATCGGTCGTCGTTGGGTCGCCGATACACGCCTTGACATGGGTAGCCTTGTCCCACATGGATTTTATGTCCACATGTATATTAATGGCACGTATTGGGGACAGTTCCATGTCAACGAGAAGATGGATGGTGACTTTGCCGCCGCCTACGGCACAGGGGATGATGCAGATTATGAGGCCGTCAAATCGACCAATCGGCAGAATGGCAACACCTACTCGCTGGTCGATGGCACAGGCGCAACATGGCAAGGCATCATCGACAACGCCAACAACTATGGCTATGTCAAAGACCGTCTCAATCTTTCGGACTATCTGGACCAGTGGTTGGTGCGTGGGTTCTTGCGCTATGAAAATGAATACCGTGCCGCAGGTCCAAGTGATGCTGCAACCGAGGGTGGCTATCTTATCGACTCTGTTGACCCCGATGGTGTGTTCAACCCTGTGATTTACTACAATCTCTGGGGGACGTTGCCCAATGAAGACCTGACAGGCTGGGGTGGGTTGCATGGTATTTTTGACAGCTTGTGGGATTCGGGCAACGCAGATTTTCGTGTGTTGGTGGCAGACCGCATTGCCAATGCCTTCTTCTCACATGGCGAGTTCTCTGGTGCGTTGACCACAGCCGGGGCGCAAGGGCGTTTTGATGAATGGCGTGGCGTGATTGGACAAAGTATTTTGGCTGAAACCGCACGCTGGATTAATGATCCCAATCTGCCCAATACATGGCTCAACTATATGAATTCGCGCTCGACCTTTGTCGGCCAACGTAGCCCTACCGTGTTACAACAACTGCGTAATCGTGGCTATTTCCCGGTTGAGCCGCTCACCTTTACACCCGATGGCGGTTGGGTCAGCAACAGTGGCAATATTCAAGTGACCATCAACGACCCCAATAGCAACAGCCTCGTTTTCTACACGACCGATGGCAGCGACCCCAGACAGCCCGGTGGTGCGGTTGCGCCGACCGCCAGCCAATACACAGGCCCCATCAATCTGACACAGGCAACGGTACTCAGCGCACGACCACTCAAAAATGGGACATGGGGACCGATGACGGTCAATACGTTCCATGTCAATCCCCAGGCCAGCATTGACAACCTGCGTATCACCGAGATTCACTACAACCCTGATGGCTCCGATGAAACCGAGTTTATCGAGTTCAAGAATATCAGCAACGCAGCTATCGACCTCACCGATGTGATGCTGAAACAGGGTGTCAGCTTTACCTTTGGGCTAATGAGTGTTCCTGCTGGTGGACATTTTGTGGTCGTCGAGAACATAGCTGCATTCAGCGACCGCTATCAGAATCCAGCATCGGCCTACTATCAACCAAACTTGCTGGTAGCAGGTCAGTGGAATGGTGCGCTCAACAACGGCGGTGAGGTGATTGCGGTGCATGATGAGGCGGGTGTGGCGATATTTACCGTCGATTACAATGATGGTGGTGCGTGGCCGGGTCGCGCCGATGGCAATGGTAGTTCATTGGAGATTGAGAATATCAACGACATGCCCAACACACAGCCGGAACTTGATACCTTTTTGGCGAACAGCGGCAGTTGGCAACCCTCCAGCGAATTTCATGGTTCACCGGGACGTGATGGCTTGGGTCCAGACAACCGCATTGTCATCAATGAAGTGTTGGCAAACAGCGAGCCGCCCGTTGTGGATACCATCGAGTTTTATAACACCATCAGCACCACCATTGACCTATCCAACTGGTTTGTCAGCGATACCAGCAAGGAAAATACAGGTGGGTTCAAAAAATATCGCTTCCCGCAAGGCACAACGCTGGCGATTGACAGTTATTTGGTGATCGATGAGACTGATTTCAACGACATCAACAATCCCAACAGCCTTGTCCAATTTGCGCTAAACGCCAGCCAAGGGGACGATGTCTATTTGCTCGAAGCCGACAGTGCAGGCAATCTGCTGCGCTTTGTGGATCGCGTCGAATTCCCCGCCTCGGCCACCAATGAGTCGTTTGGTCGTTGGCCCAATGGAATAGGTGATATCCAACCGCTGGTACAGACAACGTGGGGCGCAAACAACGAGAGTAACAACAATGCCATTCGCGTGGGGCCAGTGGTCATCAGCGAGATTCACTATAATCCCGGTGGCATCGATCCCGATGAAAATCTGGAGTTTATCGAAATCACCAATGCAGGGACAGTGACAGAGACACTCGAAAACTGGCGGATGCGTGGTGAGGTTGATTTTGACTTTAGTGCAGGTGTGGGTTTGGCTCCACAGGAACGGCTGGTACTGGTCAGCTTTGACCCTGCCAACGCAACGCAAGCAGCCATCTTCCGCTCAGTCTATAACCTCGACGAAGATGTGCCGCTCTATGGCCCTTGGACAAACAATGATGTGGTTGGTGTGAAGTTGGATAATGGCGGGGCAACGCTCAGGCTACAACGCGCCGATGCGTTGGTGACGCCGCAGGATGGTAGCCCGGCCTATACGCCCATGTTGATTGAGGATACCGTTGCCTATGACGATGACCCGCCTTGGCCTGTGGAGGCAGATGGCACAGGGGCGTCGCTCATGCGCATTAATTTGCTGGCTGATGGCAATGACGCGAGCAATTGGGAGGCAGGCTCGCCACCTCTGTTGACCTGTACCGATGTCCAACCCATCACCGATTTAGGTATTGGACGTGTCGGCTTTGATACCATTCGCCTCTTCTGGACTGCCCTCAACGATGGTGTGCAGGTAGAGGTATGGCGCAGCCCCTATCCGTACTTTATGGCGGGAGACCCAGACAGCGAGTTGTTGTCCACGTTGCCGAGCAACCGCAACAGCGAAGATGACAACAGCCCAGCCTTACAGGACATCACGACCAATCACTTCTATCGCCTACGCACGGTCAATCAGTGTGGTGATGGTGCAAGTTCCAACACTGTTGGTGAATTTGAGTATGCGTTGACAGAGACGGGTAGCAGCGACTTTAATTGGGTGGGCTTGCCGCTGATTGTGGACGGCATCAACGCCAGCAGCGATTTGGTCACGCATATCACCAACAACACCAGCCAAAACGGTGTCGGGGTCAACCCCAATGTGGAAGCGGTGGAGCAGTGGAATCCTGCCAGCCAGAGCTATGACAGTTATCTGCCTGCGCTGCCTTTCCTTGGTGATATTTCGATTATTGTTGGTCGTGTCTATCGTGTTACGTCTGATTTACCAGGGGACCCTACACAAACCGCTATCTGGACGCTACTCGGTGAGGTTCCTGATGTCAGCGTCTTCACGCAGCAACTATACGCTACAGGGAGTACCAACTACAACTGGGTTATGTTGCCACTCAACGCCCATGATCTCTCGATGTCCTCTATGCTGCTAGATGATGTGCAGGCCAGTTCTGTGCCGACGGTCACCACAGCGGGGTTGGACCGCTGGAATGCCGCCGCGCAGTCGATGGACAGCTATATCCCCGATTTCTTCCTACCGGATATTCCGACACAGACCGGTCACGCGTATCGTGTGTCGCTGGATGATGGCGTTGCACCAGGGATGGTGGCGGAGTGGGAGTAGCAAATCTATATAGTTGCTGCCATCGTCTGTTTTTCAGATGAAATGGTTTCTTCTACATACAGGTAAAACTGTCCAAAATCTTCAACTGTAATTACGGCATCAGCGATTGCTTTCAGTTTTTCAATTGAGCTGATTGAGGATAGCAAAGTTTGCATTTGTAGATATTCTTCACCCGATATTTTATACCGTAGTACCATCAATCGAAGCGAATTTTGACGTTGTTCCTCAATCAGAATTTTTCGTTCCTGTTGAAGAAGGTCTCGTTCGGCTCGTCCCTGATCAAGACCTTTTTCTAACCCCGCTTGGAGGCCAGCTTGAAGCCCCTCGTTATGTGCATCCTCTACTTGCTTACGCCATCGGCGTAGATAGGGAGTGTCCAATACCCACTCATCTTGTGTCATCATTGTTTCAATCATCTTGATAATCTCCTCATCCTGCAATAATGCCAACAATTCAATCAGCAGACGATGCTGCATTTCTTCATTGGGCAATGAGCGAATTTCTTGGTAGATGACGGGGATAATTTCGTCTGGGCGTTCAAGCTTGGCCTGCCCCAACAACGGCAGCAATGCAGGACGCCCCGCATCAAGCAGTTCCTGTGGCTTCAGGTTCCACAACCAGATGGTATCATAGTGCCATGCCAATGTCACGCGTTGACCAATCCCCATCACACGATGATGCCCCGTATCTGTTATGTTGGTTTTCTCCCCAACGTAGAAAACCACACTGTGAATGCGAGTTCCCCGCTCTTTGTCCGCGAAACCGACAAGATAGTCCAAGACACGAAATCGCATGGGTCTTTCAGAACTTGCTCCTTGAAATTCAATATGAAGTAAGAGCCGATTGTCAACGTTCTTTTTTCGTTCTTCTTCGGAAAGTTCAACCGTCACCCAGAAAACCAAATCCGAGTAGGTGGCATTGGGGTTGGGTTGTAGCTCAATGTTGGCACTGCGAATGTTGACAACCTTTGTGTCAAGTAGCCACTCTGCAAAATCTACAGGGGCCAATTCAACAAGCCGTTTGAGTGGGCTGTCTGTTTTGTTTGTGCGTTTTTGTTCCATATTTCTGTGTACTGCTTGGTAAAAGACAAATGTTCAATAGTAGCATAGTATACCAAAACTGATGACAATTGACAAAAGTGGTGCAGCGTACAGGCTAGCCTATGACTATCACGATAGGCATATGATTCGGGGTCATGGCTGACCGCGTCTTCACAATAGGGTAGCTCGACCTCTGGCTGTTCATGTAGACTGATATACCAACAGGATGACTATTTGGCTGATATTTATAAGGAATAGGAATTAACAATTTTTCGCTCATTGAGCAAAGCGCAGAAGCGTGATATACTGCTGCAAACATATCCATTAGACGTTTGTTGAACCGCAGATGAATGCAAATAGGGTTGATTTGCATTCAGACTCAATATCATCGAGGAATCACACATGAACATTCTCATCACTGGCGCCAGTGGTTTTATTGGGCGCAACCTAATTCGCGAGCTTGAATCGTCACACCAACTTCGCCTCCTCGACCAAACCCACCCAGAAGAGGCGACCATGTTTGCAGGGGGAGACACACGACCCAGCGCACCGTTTGAGACGGACTGGCCCTTTGTGCAGGCGGATATCACCGATGAAGTTGCCATGCAGGAGGCCATGACAGACATGGATGCGGTGATTCATTTGGCGGGCGAGCCGCGTGGTGTGCCAGAAATTGCTGTGCAGACCTTTCGTGACAACGCGCTGGGGACCTTTGTGGCGATTAATGCCGCACACCAAGCAGGGGTCCCGCGCTTTCTTTGCGCGTCCAGCATCAATGCCTATGGGACATTCTTCTGGCGTCTCAGCGGCAAACCCGTCCCCTATACCAAAATGCCGCTGGATGAAGATTTTTCACCGATCCCTGAAGACCCCTACAGCCTGAGCAAGCTGGTCAATGAGGAAACATGCGCCTCCTATCACCGTGCTTATGGGATGACGACAGCGGCGTTTCGATTTGCGGGTGTCAACTCACATGAACGCTATGAACAGCGACTGGCAGACGGACTGCCCCCTACCGAAGCATGGTCCGATGACCTCTATCAGTGGGTACATGTCGCAGATGTTGTCACTGGCCTCCGCCAAGCCGTCGAAGCCTCAAACCTGCCCGGCGTTGGCGTCTACACACTCGGTGCGGCCGACACCCGCTGCCCCGAACCAACAATGGAATTACTCGAACGCTTCCGCCCCGACCTCGCCGCCACCGTTGACCCACCACTAGAGGGCCGCGCACCCTTACTCTCGATTGACCATGCACGACAAACATTTGGATATGATCCGAAATATCGACTGGGAGAGTAAAGAGTGAAGAGTGAAGAGTGAAGAGTGAAGAGTGAAGAATCAACTTTCAACTTTCAACTTTATCAAGGAGAAAATCATGAACATCAATTGGGCCAATCATGTTGCCATAGTCACCGGAGCAGGAAGTGGCATTGGGGAGGGGATTGCCCATCGCTTTGCGGAGGTGGGTGCGGAAGTTGTTATTGCAGAACTCAACGAGGCACGAGGACAAGTGGTGGCGCAGACATTGCAACGGGAATATGGCAAGGGGCTGTTTATCCAGACCAATGTTGCCAGTGCGACAGACTGTCAGGCGTTGGTGGCGCGGACATTGGAGGCTTATGGACATATCGACACGCTGGTGAATAATGCGGGTGTTAACTTTGTCAAGCCCACGTTGGAGATGGATGAGGCAGATTGGGACCGCGTGATTGATGTGGACCTCAAGGGTGCGTTTTTGTGTAGCCGCTATGCGCTGGAAAGCATGGTGACACGCAAACAGGGCAACATCATCAACATCGCCAGCGTCCACACCGCTGCCACGCTACCCGAAGCCGCACCCTATGCAGCGGCCAAAGGGGGCGTCGATATGCTCACCAAGGCATTGGCGATTGAGTTTGCGCCACATGGCATCCGCGTCAATGCCGTGAGTCCAGGACTGACCGACACGCAGATTTGGCAGGACTTACAGGAAGCGGCGGAGGATGTAGAGGCGGCACGGCAACACTGGTTTGACAACATCCCATTGGGACGCGTACAAAGCCCACGTGAGGTGGCGAATGTGGTGCTGTTCTTAGCATCAGAGGAGTCCAGCTATATCACGGGGGCCAACATCATGACCGACGGCGGTATGACCATTCAACTCATCAACCAGGCGCGCTATGCAAGTAAGGCGGTTGAGGGGCAGTTGGATGAGTGATGGTGTGATAGTGTAATAGTGATGACCGACGCACCGATTACCGACTTGCTGAGTACCGACCGACAGATTACTATTCCGATTCATAAATACATATAAAGGAGACATAGCTTATGACAGACTTCCCAATTATTGATACACATTTACATATCTGGGACCCTGACAATTTGCGCTACCCTTGGCTGGACGATATCCCTATGCTCAATCGACCGCATCTGTTGGCCGATTATAACGATGCGACCAGTGCGCTCAATATTGAGAAGATGGTCTTTTTGCAATGCGAAGTAGACTTTTCACAGTTTATAGATGAGGCGGTGTGGGTGACAGAGCAAGCGGCTATTGACCCACGCATTGAAGGCATGGTTCCTTGGGCACCATTGGAGAAAGGTGATGGAGCCAGAGCCGCGTTGGAGCAGTTAGCTGCCAATCCGCTGGTCAAAGGCATTCGGCGCATCATCCAGTTTGAGGAGGACATCGCGTTTTGCCTACGTCCTGATTTTGTGCGTGGGGTACAGGCGTTGCCTGACTATAATCTGAGCTTTGACATCTGTATCAACCATCTGCAAATGGCAAACACGATTCAGATGGTGGCGCAATGTCCCAATGTCCAGTTTATTCTCGACCATATCGGCAAACCTGATATCAAGGCACAATGCTTTGACCCTTGGCGAGCGGAGCTTAGAACACTGGCAGATTTCCCCAATGTCTGGTGCAAGATGTCTGGGCTGACAACCGAAGCCGACCATGAGCATTGGACACGCGAGGACCTCAAGCCCTATATTGACCATGTGATTGAGAGCTTTGGTTTTGAACGAATCATCTTTGGTGGTGATTGGCCGGTGGCAACGCAAGCAACGACCTATCAACGCTGGGTCGAGACGGTATTGTGGGCCATTCAAGGAGCATCCGAGGATGAGATGCGTCAGCTATTCTATGAGAATGCTGTTGATTTTTATCGGTTGTGAACGGTAAGGTTGGACGCGGACGAGCGCGGATGTACGCGGATTTTTTTAATTTGGCCCGCTTAAACCCGCGCTCGTTCGCGTCCAATTTAATCTATACTACTTTGTCCCGACCTATCCACCGAAACAATCGCCCATCAATCGCGGCCAAGCCAACACCAATCAACGCCATACCCACAAAATGCTTGACTTCAAGTCGTTCACCCAGCACCCTTGCCCCCAACAGAATGGCACTCACTGGGATCAAAAATGTGACCAGTGAGAGATTGGTTGCGCCTGCGGTTGCCAGAATGCGGAAGAAAATGATATAGGCCAAGACGGTGGAGAGCAAGGCCAGCCCCAAGATTGCCGCCCAGACAGGAATGCTTGGCATGGTCAATGTCCAAGGCTGGTCAATCAGGGCCACGATAGGCAACAACAATGTTGATGAACCCGTCACTTGGCCTGTTGCGGTCTGTAGTGGTGATACCCCCATGCGGCTAAAGCGTCGGCCAAAGATGCCTGCAAAGCTATAAGAGAGGGCTGCACCCAAAATTGCCAATTGCCCAAAGACGTTCACACCGAGGTTGCTGATGACATCCGCACCAATCATGATGATAACGCCAATAAAGCCAACGATGATCCCTATCCCGCGCAAGCCAGTCAGCTTTTCATCATCGGTCAAGAAATGTGCAACCAACACGGTAAACAGCGGTGTCGTGGCGTTGAGGATGGAGGCCAAGCCGCTGGCAATATGCGTCTGCCCCCACACAATCAGGCAAAAGGGGATAACGTTATTGAGTATCCCCATGCCAAAGAAGGCCAGCCACACCTCTCGGCTTACCTTCATGCCTTGTCCTAGCACACGCACAATTATGTTGAGGGCAATTGCAGCCAGACCGACACGTAACAGGACAATGGTTAATGGTGGCAGGTTGCCAACAATGACCCCGACGAAGAAAAACGACCCACCCCATAAGATTGATAGCGTAATCAACAACAGCCATTCAAATGGCCCCATCACTTTTTGTGTTGTGTTTGCCAAGCAGCACCTCAGTATATTGGTTGGACCTCCGGGAGGTGGTACTCACCTCTCGGAGGCCGTGTAAATATTCGAGATTGTACACGATTCTGCTCAAACAAACCACCCGCTTCTTGCATTTGATCAAAACAGCGTCGTGTCTCACGGGGAATATGTAGAGAACACGAAATAGTGTCGCGGATTTCGGGATCGCGGATTGGTTTCGATCCTAATCCGCGATCCCGAAATCCG
>JBCCFC010000171.1:0-14961 GCA_039029935.1 Chloroflexota bacterium | reverse complement strand
ATTTGTACACGCGTACTACTTGCTCTGGGTGACACATGACCCTCGACGGCGCCAGATGTTTCGCTCAGACGCCAAGCATTTAATCTCTCTTGGGCAACCGACAGTGATTGCACCACCCAGCTTAGACGATAAGGGTGATGGCTGCGTCCCACATGCATAGTAAACGCTATGTCAAGTAGGTTATCCGCTGGCTGATTGTTTAGGTATTGGATATAACGATCCGCCAGTTCCTGCAGAGCCGATGGTGTTTTGGCACTCAGCGTGAGCAGTTGGTAAGGTCGCTCGATGTCACGGCTAGCGCCACCTATGACGCTTTCATCTGGATGCGTACCATCTGTCTCATTAATAGGTGGCTCAGCCACGATGATGTGTGCGTTGGTACCCGTCATGCCAAATGAACTGACGCCCGCCATCCGTTCTCCACTCTCTGCGGGACGTTCCCAAGGAGTGCGTTTATTGAGTACCTGGATTGGGATATTTGCCCAATCTATGTGGGGATTGGGTTTATCAAAGTGCAGGCTAGCGGGCAGTTCGCCATGTTGCATCGCCAGCACGACTTTGGTTAAACCCGCCACGCCGGACGCTGCTTCAGTATGGCTGATGTTCGACTTGACTGAGCCGATAAGCAGCGGATTCTCAGCCGTGCGACCTTGACCATAAACTCGGCCTAACGCACGCGCCTCAATTGGATCGCCCAAGGGCGTACCCGTGCCGTGTGCTTCCACATAGCTGACAGCATGGGATTCAAGATTCGCAGCAGCTAGGGCCTGTTGAATCATAGCCTCTTGCGCCGGGCCATTGGGGACAGTCAAGGCACCGCTGGGGCCATCGTGATTGACGGCTGAGCCGCGGATGACGGCATGGATAATGTCTCCCGCAGCCACAGCATCAGACAATCGCTTCAGCGCCACCATGCCACAGCCTTCCCCGCGACCATAACCATTGGCCGTTGCCGCAAAGCTCCTGCAACGGCCATCAGCAGAGACAGCCTGCATCAGGCAGGTATCGCCAGCGGAATGGTGGCTAACGTTGAGATGTACCCCACCAGCCAAAGCCAGTTCACATTCTCCTGCCCTGAGCGCCTGACTGGCTAAATGAATGGCGACAGACGACGATGAACACATGGTCATCACCGTCATACTGGGACCTTGTAAGCCCAATATATAAGAGAGCCGACCGGCCAACGGCGCAGGGTCGCCGCCAAAGCCAGCATATTGATCAACACCAATACGCTCCCGGGCCAGCAACATATAGTCGCCATTCGAGACGCCTACGTAGACACCTGTGCGGGAATTTTTTAGCCGGTCTGGGGGGAGATTGGCATGTTCCAACGTTTCCCAACTGACTTCCAGCACCAGCCGCTGTTGGGGATCCATATTGTCCGCTTCGCGTGGGGAGATGCCAAAAAAGCGGGCATCAAATTGGTCGATGTTGGCGACATAGGCTCCACGCTCAATGTAGATCTTTCCAGGGGTGCCTGGTGTTGGATCGTAGTAAGGTGCGATATCCCACCGGTCGGTCGGGTGTTCACCTGTTGCATCCACGCCGTGGTAGAGCGTCTGCCAAAAATCATCTAGATTCGCACCACCAGGATAGCGGCCAGACAACCCCACAATGGCAATGGGATCTGATTGCTGTTCGGTAGACTTTAGTTTCGCCTCTAGCTTTTTAATTGTTTGGTAGGCTTGTAACAAGGTCGCACGCTGCGAACTTTGTCCACTCATGAAACGCTCCTGAGTTATAAAATATCGGTCAAGGTTGGATTGCGTTCGTTTATAATATCGTCCAAACGCTGCTCGATCAGGTACGTCAATTCGGGATGAGTCAAAATGTAAAATTGCCCGGATCGAATCGCCTCAAAAACCCGATCAGCCACTTTTTGGGGTGACATGCCAGACTCTAAACGGTCTTGCAAATCCTGCATGAGGGCCGCAGAGTGCGGACTCATCTTGCGTTCAACTTGTAGCTCGGGGGGACGGTTTCTTTCGCCGTCTAACGCCTTTGTCCTCACCCAGCCGGGGCAGAGTACTGACGTCTTGAGTTTGGCTTCTTGGCGAGCCAGCGCGTGGTATAGATTCTCGGAGAGCGCCACGACAGCGTGTTTGGATGCCTGATAGCTAGCGCTGGGTTCATTCGAGATAAGCCCACCAATGGACGCCGTATTGACGATATGACAATCGACATCTTGAGCCAGCATAATGGGTACAAAAGTGCGTAGACTATGAACCACTCCCCATAGGTTAACGCCCAACACCCATTCCCAATCTTCCACTCTGCTTTGCCAGACGGCACCGCCTGCACCGTAGCCTGTTACACCTGCATTGTTAAAAAGCAGATGGACCGCACCAAACTCGTCCAGTGTACGCTGTGCCAGTGCCTCAATATCTGTTGCTTTGGAAACATCGGTATGCACCGACACAACGATACCTCCTTGTTCTTGAAAAGCCTGAGCTGTCTGGGTCAGGGCTGGTTCCTCAATATCCGCCAGAACGACCTTTGTTCCTTCCTCTACACAGCGCCGAGCCAGCGCACGACCAATACCGCTGGCTGCACCAGTAATAACAGCGACTTTATCTCGAAAATCTTGCATGATTCCCTCTATGCCAATGCTTTGATTTTTTGCATGAGCAGCGTTTCCAACTCTTCGTCAGATAAATCGTCTAGTGCTTCGTCCGACGAAAATGAATCACTTTCGTCGCTAACAGATGAGGAGGCATCTGCTAGCAATTCTGTCTGTACAAAATGAACCATTTCGGCGACCGATGGATAGTCAAAGACCAACGTGGAAGGCAACACACACCCCAGAGCACTCTGCATTCGGATGCGTAGCTCGATGGCCATCAGAGAATCAATCCCCACTTCAAAAAGTCGCTGGGTTGGATCCAGCGGTTGGGAATCATCCAGGCCCAAAACAGAGACCACGTGTTGGTTGACGATGGACTCTAACCTTTCTTCAGCCTCATTAGGCGGCAGCGTTGATAATGTTTCTAACAAAGCTTCCGCAGGTAGGGGACTAGAGCCAGCCCCACTCAAGTTGCGCGGGAAGAGCGATGGCAAGCTTTGACGTTTGAAGGCGTCTTGATCGGTGATGGGCAATACGCCTACCTGTGCCAAAGGGTAGTGTAACAGGTCGAGACAAAGTTGCGAGCCTATTTCTGGATCTAGAAAGTCTAAACCTGCACTATTAAGCGTGGCCTTATCACCCGTACGAGCGGCCATGCCTACCTCTGCCCACGGTCCCCACTGAATGCTCAAGGCCGGTAAACCACTAGCTTGGCGGAACTGGGCAAGACCATCCAAAAACGCATTGGCTGCTGCATAGTTGCTTTGGCCTATTGAACCCATTAGTGCGGCGACCGATGAAAAACAGACAAAGAAATCCAACTTGTCTTCTTGGGTCAGGGTATGAAGATGCCAAGCACCCTGGACTTTGGGCTGCATCACACGTGCAAAGCGAGTTGCATTCTGATTGAGCAGGATAGCATCGTCAAGAATACCGGCGGCATGGATAACGCCGCGTAAAGTCGCAACCGAGCGGGCTTCTTTTAGGACTGCGGCCAGGGACTGGGCATCAGTCACGTCAGCCTGACAGACCAATACAGTAACCCCATTGGCACGTAGCTCCTCTATGCGATTCTGTGCATCAGCGGATGTGATCCCGCGGCGACTTAAAAGCGTCAAGTATCGTGCCCCGCGGGCCGCCAGCTCTTGTGCAATCGTTAGGCCAAGCCCACCGGAACCACCTGTGATTAGGTAATTGCCGTCAGCTTGGATGGCTAAACGAGCGTGTCTATCCTGGGGCCTCGGCTCTTCAGGCTGAACAAGGCGAGCCACATATCGTTTTCCAGCACGCAGCGCAACTTGATCTTCATCGTCAGTGACAGATAGTTGACTGTAAAGCAATTGTGCAAGGTCAGCATGTTCACTCTCTTGCGACGTCATCGGTAGGTCGATACAAGTGCAGCAGAGTTCAGGCTGTTCCAATGCAATGGTACGTCCCAATCCCCACAACGGTGTCTGCGTTGGCTTCAGTGTCTCTTCCGGCAGTACCATGTGTGCGCCACGCGTCACCAACCAGAGCAGTGGTGGTTTATCAAGCGAGTTAAGGCTTTGAACCAGTGACAGCAACGGGAGGCATTGACGTTCAACAGCAGCTTGTACAGCATCGCTCTCCCCGTCATCTTCAGTGCCCCACAGATAGATAATGCCTTGATTTGGCTGATGGGTTTGCAGGAGCTGTTGCCAAGCGTTCTTGTCTGTTGGATCGAGCTTTTCGACCTGCGCTAACGAGTCGTGTGCTATCGTCTGCCCTTCTAAGCTATCGGGTATGACCAGAACGGTCTCATGCGATTGGGCCTGCAGTAAGGCTGCGATCCGTTCCCCTACACCATTGGCATCTGCAAAAATCAACCATCTGCCTGGCGCTGCGTGGGCAGGGTCCAAACGAGTTCTACTATCGCCGGATTGAAGCGCCCAATCCAGCGTATAGAGCCATTCCTGGCCGGTTGGAAGTTTCTGCTCATGATCGATTGGTGACCGTTCTAGCATACTTCCTGTCGTTGACGACGGGCGCTGGCGCAGCCAGTATCGCTGCCGCTGAAATGGGTAGGTGGGCAGCGAGACCTTACGTCGCGACGCAGCTTCAACATTCGGCCACTCTACAGCGGCACCCTGAACGTAGAGTTGGCCCAGGCTGCTCAGCAGGATCTGCCACTCGTCTTGTCCTTGGCGCAAACTGGGCAACCAAGCAATGGAAGGACGAGTGGGTAAGAGGGCGGCTTCATTCACCCTATCCTGCTCTTCAAGGCATTGCCGGCCCATGCCCAATAAAATCGGCTGTGGCCCAATTTCAAGGTAGGCTTGACAGCCCATTGTCTGCAAGGTTGCCATGCCAGCCGTAAATTGCACTGGCTGGCGGGCATGGCGCACCCAATAATCTGGGGTGGCAATGTCGTCAGCAGCAAGCTGTCCGGTCAGGTTTGAGACGAGCCGTAAGTTTGGCTTGGTATAGGCAACTTGGCGTGCTGCCTCGCGAAATTCAGCCAGCATTGGCTCTATCAAGGAGGAATGAAATGCGTGAGAGACAGCTAGTGATCTCATTTTGATGCCCAGCGTTTGGCACTGGTGGACTAGGTCATCGATGGCCATTTGGGCACCAGAGACGACCACACTTTGCGGTCCATTGAGTGCGGCAATGGAGAGGCGATCAGCATTTGTCGCAATCATGCCTTCGACCGTTGCTGCACTCGCCTGTACTGCAACCATTGCGCCGTTTGCCTGTAGTGCCTGCATCAAACGGCCCCGCTCGGCAACCAATTTCAAACCATCTTCAAGCGTAAAGACGCCGGCCACACAAGCCGCAACATACTCACCGATGCTGTGCCCCATTACCGCGGTTGGCTCGATTCCCCAGGAGCGCCACAATTGGGCCAGAGCATATTCTAGCGCAAACAGGGCAGGCTGGGTGTAGACAGTTTGGTCGATCAACGCTCTTTCATCCAGTCCGGTGTGGCTTTGCCCTGTATGGCGCGATGCCGAAGGTCTATTAGCTGTTTGACCTTGAGTCTTGGATGGATAGAGGAGATCCAACAGGGAAACATCTAGATAGGGCCGCAAAATTTCGTCACACTGATCCAGAGTGGCCCGAAATATAGGTTGGCTATCATAGAGTTGCCGCCCCATGTTGACATATTGTGAACCTTGGCCTGTAAAGAGAAAAGCAACTTTGGGGCTTGTATCGCTCTTGCAGTGACCGATAGCAATTCCCGCCATCTCCTTTTGCTTGAACGTTGTTAGGTGATCGATCAGTTCGTCGGTCGTCGCCGCAGTTATGCCCAATCGATGGTCAAAGTGAGCACGCCCGATATTGGCAGTAAAGCAAACTTCTGCTAGCGCTAGCTCGGGACGATCGGTCAGATGGGTGGCGAAACGCTGGGCCAGGGCTGATAGGGCATCATCTGTCTTGGCGGAGAGCGTTAGTAGATGGCAAGAGCGAGCGATTAAGATCGGTTCCTGAACATCTACATCTGTATCTACAGTGGCTGACGGTGCCGCTTCGACAAGGATGTGGGCATTCGTGCCACTGAGCCCAAAAGAGCTCACCCCAGCTAACCACGGTTGACCGTTGGCGGTTGGCCAGTCTACATTTTGTGTTGGCACAGTCAGCGGCAACGTTGCCCAGTCCAAATGCGGATTGGGTTGATTCAAGTTCAGATGAGCAGGGATAATACCGTGTTGAAGTGACAGTATCACTTTAATGATCCCTGCCATGCCAGCCGCGCCCTCCAAGTGGCCGATATTGGTCTTTACCGATCCAATCAGCAGCGGATAGTTACGTTCTTTGCCATACACTGCCTCTAACGCCCGTATCTCAATCGGATCACCCAGGGATGTACCGGTGCCGTGGGCCTCTACATAGCTGACTTCTTGGGGAGAGACATTTGCGTTGCCTAGTGCTTGAGACAGCAGTGCCTCTTGGGCCAACTTGTTGGGGACAGTCAACCCGCTGCTGGTGCCATCATGATTGACAGCCGAACCGCGGAGTATCGCAAGAATATTATCGCCATCCTGAACGGCTTTAGATAGACGCTTGAGGACAAGAACACCACACCCTTCGCCACGGCCATAGCCATCTGCGGTCTCGTCAAAGGTCTTGCAACGTCCATCGGGCGACAGCGCACGCGATTGTGCGAGCATCACAAAGGTATCGGGCGATAAATTTAAGTGAACACCGCCAGCCAACGCCAGCTCGCATTCATCGTTGCGTAGGCTTTGTATGGCTAAATGAAGTGCAACCAGTGATGAAGAACAGGCTGTGTCTAAAGCGATATTGGGACCTTGGACACCTAAAATATAGGCCAAACGACCAGAGGCAAAACAGAGATCGTTGCCAATGTCATCATAGGTATCGGCGTCTACATGTGGTGGCAAAGGCAACGTCGCATAATCTGTCTCACTCATCCCAATAAAGATGCCGCTTTGGCGAGGTAAGTGATTGGGTGCATAGCCAGCGTTTTCTAGCGCTTCCCAACTGACTTCCAGCAGTAGACGCTGCTGTGGATCCATGCTGGCTGCTTCTCGCGGGGATATGCCAAAGAATAAAGGATCAAACTGATCGACCTCTGACAAAAAAGCCGCGTGACGGGTATACATTTTTCCAGGTGTGCCAGGTGTCGGATCATAGTAGGCATCTGCATCCCAGCGTTCGGTAGGGATTTCGGTTATCGTATCCTTGCCATTGTATAAAATTTCCCAGAATGCCTCCGGTGTATTGCCGTCGCCGGGCATACGACAAGCCAGTCCTACAACCGCAACAGGCTCGGAGCGGCTATATTCCAGTGCCTCTAGCTTTGTGCGCATCTCTTTTAAGGCCAAAGCCGCGCGTTGTAGCGCTGCCAGCTCTGTGGTTTGCGTTTGACCATCACTCATCTGCTCTTCTCCATAAATTCCGCAATTTCCTGGTCAATTAAGGCCGTCAATTCTGATGCAGACAACGCCTCAATGGCGGATAACGTGGTTGTGGAACCTTGTTCTGATGTTGTGCCAGAGAGCCTCTCTGTGTGCGCTACAGTGCCATTTTGAGCGTGGTCAGCCTCAAAGACAAGCCGTTCTTCGAGTAGATATGCTGTTAGAGCTGCTACGCTTGGATACTCAAAAATGAGGGTGGCAGGCAGATCAATCTCCAGACCGACCTTGATGCGATTGCTCAGTTGAAGCGACATCAACGAATCCATCCCCATATCGAAAAATCCCTGGGTGGCTGCCGGTAAGTCGTCTGCGCCAAGCGCATAGGCAACTTCGGCTTGAATATAATCTTGTAGGATTTCGTGCCGCTCGACAGGCAGAGCCGCCGCTAATTGAGGACCTATAGCGGGTTGTTGCGTTTCTTGATTCTCTTCCTTGCCATCTACTTTACGTTCCCGTACCAGCGAGAAAAAGGATGTTGCTCCTTGAATATTCTCGACAAACTGGAACCACTCAACCTTCATCACGCCGATTTGCCCGCTGCGTTTTTGCTGTGTGATATTCTTGAGTACGTAAGCCAGTGCCTGTAGCCCTTCTCTGGGAAGGATTGGATCCTCGCCGACATCGCCACTGCTGCCGGATTGTGCTGTCATGCCCGCGCCCGACCACGAGCCCCAGTTGATACTTACTGTGGGGCGACCTTGGGCTTGTCCATAGTCTGCCAGTGCATCCATAAACGCATTGGCAGCCGCATAGTTGCTCTGCCCGGCCATTCCCAAGAGGGATGTGGAGGTAGAAAAGAAGAGCAGAAAATCAAGTGCGCTATCCTGTGTTTGGCTATATAAATGCCATGCTCCTTCTACCTTGGGTGCCATTACCTTTTGAAAACGCGCCCAGGCTTGGTGGAGCAGAATACCATCGTCGAGTACGCCCGCAGCGTGGATGATGCCGCGTAGTGGCAGCATTGCTGTGCGGATTTCTGAGAAGAGTGCCGCAACGTCATCCGCTTTGGCCACATCTGTTGCTAGCACTTTTACATCAGCCCCACTTTGTGTTAACTCCTCGACAACCTTCTCCTTGCCAACGATTCCCTTGCGTCCTGTCAGCACTAGGTGTTTGGCACCTTGTTGGATCATCCATCGCACAACATGCAGCCCCAAGGCCCCAAGGCCACCAGTAATAAGGTAGGTTGCATCGGCATGAAAATGAACTTGTGGTTGTGCTTTGCCCACTGGCCCCTCTGCACGAGCGAGACGGGCGGCATACCGTTCCCCATGTCGATAAGCAATCTGATCTTCGCCTTCCGCATCCCAAACTTCAGAGAGCAACGTAGCCGCAAGGGCGTTTATATGTTCAGCCGTGACATTTTTGTTCGCGGCAATCGGTGCCGGTTCTAAATCAATTAGACCACCCCATAGATGAGGTGCTTCTAATGCAATGGTTCGCCCCAAGCCCCATAGCCCATACTGAACCGCCGAGATTGGCGCATCGTTTACGCCAACGGCCCCTTGGGTGGCCAACCAGAGCCGCGCATTGCCGCCTTGTTTGAGCAGTGCCTGGACCAGATGTAATGTACTGCCACAGAGCAATCTCTGCGCAGCCTGTAGATCATCAGCATTAACTATTGGCCTGTCGCTTTGATCGAACCCCCAAAGATGGATAACGCCTAATCTATTTCCGATTACCTCAACAGAAGCACAGAGTTTTTCAAAATCTGCAGGACTATCAGGGTCTATAGTCCAAACATCGTCTCCTTCGCTATATTTGTTTCCTGGGTAGACGAGAAAGCAGCGCTTTCCTTGTTCACCCAAAAGCTTGGCCAGCGTTCTTCCGACACCAGCCTGATCCGCAAAAATCAACCAGTTCTCCTCCGTCAAAAGGGGGGTAGCAGAATTCTGACGAGGTCGAGATAGCCAATTGAGTCTATAGAACCAATCGCCTAGTTGGTCAGTCGCATCCTGGGTCTCGATTTCAGCTAACTCTTCCTGATGTTGTTGGACCAACAGCGTCGCTATTTCAGGCAGCAATGCAGCCTGTTCTGGTGAGAATTGTGCTGTCTGTTCCAGAAGGCTCGCTAACTGTTCTGCCTCACCTTTCTGCAGCAGATCCATAAGTGGCGTCTGCGGAACCCGGCCATTGGCATGACCATTTTTGTCGGCCTTAACCCAATGGCGCTGACGTTGGAACGGGTATGTTGGCAAGTTCACCTTGCGAACTGATTGGCTTGCATATACATTGTTCCAATGTACATCAACCCCATGTACATAGAGCGAACCCAATGTATGGAGCATTTGTTGGTTTTCGGGTTGCCCCTCTCGCAAACTCATCAGCCAACGCTGGTCGGCTTGGGGTAGATGCTCTTGGGCCATCCCCAACAAGACCGGCTTGGGACCGAGCTCAAGAAAAATATCACAGCCCTGTTTGTTTAAGGTCTCGATTCCATCGGCGAAGCGAACAGGTTGGCGGATGTGTTCGCACCAGTACGCTGCTGAAATCGTATCTGCCGTTGCCATATCTCCTGTAAGGTTCGTAACCAAAGGCAGCTTTGGTGGTCCGTAGGTCACTTGTTGTGCAACTTTGGCAAATTGGGTCACCATTGGTTCCATCAATGGTGAATGAAATGCATGTGATACCGTTAAAGCTTTGGTTTTGACCCCAACCGCTTGAAGCGATTCGGTAATGGCCTGGATGTCAGAACGTGTGCCAGAAACCACAACATTCCTTGAGCCATTGACAGCGGCAATTGAGATTGAATTAGCATAGGGGCGAATCCAGTTAAGCACCTGGCTTTCATCCGCCTCAACCACCAACATGCTACCGTTTTGAGGGAGTGATTGCATCAATTGACCGCGTGTGGCGAGCAACTTCAGACTATCTTCCAGGCTCATGACACCAGCGACGGATGCTGCGACAAATTCTCCCACGCTGTGGCCCATGACCATATCAGGTTCAATTCCCCAGGATTTCCATAATGCAGCCAGCGCATATTCTATGGTAAAGAGTGCTGGTTGCGTGTAGGCCGTCTGATTAACTATATCCAGCGTAGAGCCATCCGTGTCAGGATGCGGATAGAGAATTTCAACCAATGACTTGTCCAAGAAGGGACGCAAAATCTCGTCGCATTGATTAAGCGTTTGGCGGAACAATGGCTGAGATTCGTAAAGCTGGCGGCCCATCCCAATATACTGAGACCCCTGGCCGGTGAATAAGAAAGCAATTTTGGGGCGGTTGGATAGTGCTTCCCCCCAACGCACATTTGCAGGCGTTAAGCCACGTTGGAAAGATGATAATGCCCGTCTAGCATTGGCAAGAGAGTCAGCTGTGAGTGCCAAGCGATGGTCGAGATGCGTGCGGCCTGTCGCAGCGGTAAAACAGATATCCCCTAATGTTTGAGGCGTTTCTGGCGCATGTGGTGTATCTTCTTCCAGTATCTGCTCATAGCGATGGGCCAATTCGCGCAATGCTTTTTCTGATTTGGCGCTGAGAGGGATCAGGTAGTGGGTTTGGTCGGCCATAGTTGCCACATCTGGCTCTTCTTTTCTCTCTGGAGATTCTTGCAGAATCATATGGGCATTGGTACCACTCAAGCTGAATGAACTAACGCCAGCAAGACGCTCTTCGGCGGACCACGCATGAGGAGAAGTTGGCACGGTTAAGGGTAATTCTTCCCAAGAGATGTGGGAATTGGGTTGGGTGAAATGTAAATGGGGCGGTATCTCCCTATGCTGAAGGGCCAGCACCGTCTTTATAACGCCTGCTACGCCAGCCGCCGCTTCTAAATGCCCTACGTTTGTCTTCACAGACCCAACGAATAGAGGTGTTTTCCGCTGGCCGTAGACATTTCCCAAGGCTTCTATCTCTATCGGATCACCAAGCGGAGTCCCTGTCCCGTGTGCTTCCACATAGCTCACCTCGGCAGGTTGGACTCCTGCTCGCTTGAGCGCTTCTTGAATGACCTTCTCTTGGCTAAGTCCGTTGGGTACAGTTAACCCACTGCTCTGACCATCGTGGTTCACGGCTGAGCCTCGGATCAATGCAAGGATGTTGTCACCATCGGCTTGGGCATCTATCAAGCGTTTTAGGACTACAACCCCGCATCCTTCTGCTCGTCCGTAGCCATCTGCGCTTTGTGAAAATGCTTTACAACGACCATCAGAGGCAAGTGCATCTGATAAAAGCACATTGCTCATCGCTGGCTTCAGAATTAGATTTACGCCACCCGCCAGGGCCAGATCACATTCTGCTGTGCGTAAGCTCTGGCACGCGAAATGGATGGCCACCAAAGAGGCAGAACAGGCCGTATCGATGGCGATGGTTGGCCCATGCGTTCCGAAAAAATAGGATGTGCGGCCGGGCGTTATGCTAAGCATATTGCCTGTAACCGTATAGATGTCGAGGTTTTTGGTGGCATGGGTCGCCAATTGAAAATAATCGTGATGTTCAGTTCCCGTAAAGATACCTGTTCGACTATTTTTCAGATTCTCAGCAGGAATATTTGCCTTCTCTAGGGCTTCCCAACAGACCTCTAGCCATAGGCGCTGTTGTGGATCAAGCATCTCTGCTTCACGAGGGGCGATCTGAAAAAATGTAGCATCAAATTGATCCACATTTTCTAAAAAGCCTCCGTAACGAGTATGCATTTTACCAGCGATATCTGGGTTGTTTTCATCGTCGATATCTACGTTCCAGCGCGCTGTTGGCACCTCGCCGATTGCATCCACGCCATTGTGTAGCATCTGCCAAAATTCTTCTGGACTATTTATCCCACCAGGAAAACGACAGCCCATTCCAACAATGGCAATTGGTTCTGTTCGCTGATATTGGAGCGTGTCCACTTGCGCCTGTAGTTTCTTGACGGCCAACAAGGCTCGCTTGGTAGGGGATAGGGCCTCTTGCTCTTTCTCTATCATGCAATTCCTCAACGGTTCACGTGCGTATCGTTACCCAAAAATTCGGTCCGATGCGCCAAACAGCAATCGGGATATTCAGTATTCCGGCGTCAATTATAACTGCTAGATTTCCAACCCGTCCAACGCGGCGAGTAGTTCACTTTCCGCCTCATCTTCACTCAATTGCTCAATTGTGTCTTCAATCGTAATTTCTTTCGAATCTGCATCCAAGTCGTTCTCCGCATCAGTATGGGATGTTTCAAGTTTTAAGACTTCATCCGCCAGATAATTGGTTAAGGCATCAATACTTGGGTAGTTAAAGATGACTGTGGCAGAGAGAGAACAGCCAAGACTTGCCTGAAGATAGTTGCGCAATTCAATGGACGTGAGCGAATCCATCCCCGCATTATGAAAGCCGGTCTGTACATTGAGGGTTTTTCCGTTTGGTCCACGTCCCAAAACTTTCGTCACCTGTTCCTGAATGTGGTTCAGCAATAATTGACGTTGTTGGCTGGGTTGGGCTTCTGCCAACTGTTCGCGTATGGTGTTAGGACTAAAACGGTGTGTCGCATGGGAACCGTTATCAGAGAATTTGTTGTCACGTCCATTCGTATGCGAAGTACGGTGTGAAGGGGTAACTGGTTGAATGACCTGGGTATAGAATGGCATCGGATTGGGATGTTTTTCTTGCCATTGTGCCCAGTCAATTGCCATCACAGCGACCTGTGCCATTTTGGCTTCACCCAGCGTACTCGTTGGCGAAGATGTATAGCCCTCCAGTATTTCGGCTAAGGCTGCAATCCCTTGTTCGGGGGGTAGGAATGCCATGCCATGGCTGCGTAGGCGCTGCTGATCCTGTTCGCGCATCTCGGCAGCCATGCCCACTTCAGACCATGCCCCCCAGTTGATAGCCATGCCAGGCTTGCCCAGCATGTGTCGGTAGTGTACCAACCCATCCATAAATGCGTTTGCCGCAGCATAGTTACTTTGCCCTGGTGAGCCAAATATGGAGGCAATAGACGAAAAGCAGACGAAGAAATCAAGATCCGTCTCCCGGGTCAGCCGATGCAAATGCCAACCTCCCGCTACTTTAGGGGCCATTACTTGGGCAAATGACGCTGACGATTGCTGAGTAAGCAGCCCATCGGCCAGCACACCAGCCGCGTGAATCACACCACGCAACGGTTGAGGACAGGCGCTTATCAGCTTCTGGACGTCGTCCCCATTCGCAACGTCAGCTGCAACGGTAAGCACTTCAACCCCTTGCGCTGTAAGTGCGTCAATCATGGGTTGCTCAGTCTCTTTTGGTTCGCCACGACGGCTGCTTAATACCAGCTTTTGCGCGCCTTGGTCTGCTAACCATTGAGCCACCCGTAGACCTAAACCACCAAGACCACCAGTAATCAGATAGCTGCCATCGCTCTGAACAGTGGCTGAGCACAATGGGGCCGGCTCTGTTCCAGCGTTCGTTGAGGGAATGGTCAGAACCAATTTGCCCACATAAGCGGCCTGCTGCATCAACCGTAAGGCATCAGCTATCTCGGCAAGTGGAAAAACCGTATGCGGTAACGGCTGCAAAGCACCTTCTTCAAAGGCAGTCATTAGCTCAGCGAAAAGAGTAGGAGTCAGTGAGGGATCGGCTAGTGCATCTTCACTATAGTCAAAGGGATAATAGTCCGCATCTGGCCGCACTTGCTGCACCCGCTCCGCATCCCAGATATCCAGCTTGCCCAATTCGACCATGCGCCCATTAGAAGCCAAACAAGCAAAGCTCTTGGCGATGAAATCACCATTTAGGCTGTTGAGGATGAGGTCTACGCCCTGTCCGTTAGTGAGCGTCATGATTTCATCGGCAAAGTCTAGGGTGCGTGAGTTTAGCACGTGTTCGACACCCAACGCCCGCAAATACGTCCATTTGGCTGGGCTAGCAGTGCCATAGACTTCGGCACCCGTACGCTGTGCCAATTGAACTGCTGCTTGCCCAACACCACCCGCCGCTGCATGAATCAGCACTCGGTCACCATGCTTGAGGTTTGCTAAATGATGCAAGCCATAGTGTGCAGTAAGAAAAGTCAAGGGAATCGTAGCCGCTTCTTCAAAGGTTAGCCGATGTGGCTTGGGTACAACATTGCGGGCCGCAACGGTGACATGCGTCGCAAGGCTCCCCTCGGCCACCGCCAGCACAGCGTCGCCAACCTGCAATCCGGTTACCTGTTCTCCGACAGCCACGACAGTACCAGCACATTCAAAGCCCAATAGCAGATCGCCTGCGTTGGTAATTCCCAATTCTTCAGCGTAATAGTCTGCCAGCATACCCAGAACGTTAAGCAGGTCGCGGAAATTCAACCCCGCCGCTCTTACTTCAATTTCGACTTCATCTGCCTCCGGCTTTCGACGGTTTAAGGGCGCTAATTGGAGATTTTCAAGCAGTCCATAGTCTGTGATATTCACCCGGGATGGTTCAATAGGCACCGCCTCGGATGGCTTTGAGGGTTGGCTAGGCTGTACCAAGCGGGCAACATGGCGCATTCCCTGCCTGTAGGCTACCTGCTGTTCGTCGTCAGCCATTCGCAGTTCCTGGCTCAACTGGTGTACAGTCGTTGTCATT
>JBCCFC010000170.1:0-14984 GCA_039029935.1 Chloroflexota bacterium | reverse complement strand
CCAACCTGCGATACTTTCCCTACTCATACCCTTAATTTTTGCACATTGACAAATTGTTAAACTTGCATTAAATTAGACCCCTAATCCATGTTCCAAGACAAAGCGAAAACGATTATGTCAAAATTAGTTATTTATTGCCCTAACTGTGCATTCAAGACAACCGCAGGTCGTAGACCACTTCGTTGTCCTAATTGCAATGGTTCACTAGAATACACAAATATACCACCGTTTGCACCGGATTTGATCGATTCGACACAGCCAGGGCATTGGCGATATGCAGCGATGATGCCGATGGTGGGCGAGGGGAAACACCGCATCACTTTGGGTGAAGGGTGGACGCCGCTGCTGGATGGCAACTGGCAAGGTCGGGCAGTCTACTGGAAGTATGATGCGCGCATGCCAACGGGGAGTTATCGTGATCGGGGGATGAGTACGCTGATTAACTGGCTTGTCAAGCATGATGTGACGGTTGTGATGAACGACTCCAGTGGCAATGCAGGGGCCAGTTTGGCCTGTTACGCCAGCCGTGCCGGGATTGAGGAGTGTACAATCTACGTACCGGAGAGTACACCAACACCAAAAAAGGCACAGATTTCAGTCTATGGAGCGTCGCTGGTCGAAGTACCTGGCCCGCGCCATGAGGCGACCAATGCGGCTGTGGCGGCGACAAGGTATAACAAAGAAAGTGCCTATGCGTCTCACGCCTGGCATCCAGCATTTCTCTTTGGACAAATGACCTGTGCCTGGGAAATTTGGGAACAGTTGGGTCGGAAAGTACCGGACTGGATTATTACGCCTTTGGGGTATGGTACGACGATTGTGGGGCTTTGGCGGGGCTTTCAACATTTACAACAAGCCGGGTTGATTGATATCCTGCCCAGGATGGTGGCTGTACAGGCCGAACCATATACACCTATCTATGATGCGTTTCATAATGGATGGAGTAGCACCCGTCCCAGTGTAAGAATTGAGTCGATTCGTGCCGACGGGATTGAAATCAGCAACCCCATCCGTGCAGAATCCGCAATCAGGGCGATTCGTAGCAGCGAGGGCACAGTGGTTTCTGTCAATGATGACGAGGTTCATGATGCATGGCAGAAGTTGGCCTACAAAGGTCTTTTTGTCGAGCCAACCAGCGCAACCGTTGCTGCTGCCATTTCGCAGATCGCAACGTTGATGGAACCGTCGGATATTGTCGTTCCCCTTTTGACCGCACATGGGTTGAAGAAGCCACCCGAATTGTAATCCTATCATCAAACACAATCGCAGTTGTGTGATGATGAAAATTGGTGGCCCTGTATTTTATATTCGATGATAGTGATTAGTGAGTGGCGGTTAGGGAGACTTAATAGCCACTCACTAGCGACTATCTTCGTCAGGCAGTTGAGCAAAAAGAGGTTCATCTATGTCAGAATCAGGCAAAATGCCGGAAGAGCGCGCAAGCAAACGGTTAGCCCAGTTTTTCAAAAAAAAGCATAATATTGCATTTCATGATCCAGAACTACTGCGTCAAGCCTTTACACACAGCAGCTATGTCAACGAGTTGGTGGAGCAGGAGAAGCAGACAGACCAACCACAGGATAATGAGCGCTTGGAGTATCTTGGCGATGCCGTGATTGAGTTGATTGTCAGTCAACGGCTGTTTCAGCGTTTCCCTACCTATAAAGAGGGTGAGTTGACACGCATTCGCTCCTCCCTAGTCCGCAAAGAGACGCTTGCGAAAGTCGCCAACGAGCTAACGCTGGGGTCACACCTACTGTTGGGGCATGGCGAGGAGGAGAGTGGTGGGCGAGACCGTGACGCCAATTTATGTGCCTTATTTGAAGCCGTGATGGGGGCAATTTACACCGATCAAGGCTTTGAGGTTGCCCACGAATTTGCATGGCCGCTGTTAGAAAAAGAACTGGACTATGTACACACGCAACAGTTGGAGAAGGACCCCAAAAGTCGTCTGCAAGAGATTATTCAAGAGGCTGTAAATGTGACACCACGTTATAAGATTATTGGCGATGAAGGGCCAGACCACGCCAAGCAGTTTATTGCGCAGGTGCTGATCAACAAAGAAGCACATGGGGTTGGCAGGGGGAATAGCAAGCAAATTGCCGAGCAGAAATCAGCGGTCATGGCCCTCTACCGTCTCAATCGTTATGCGCCTGAATATGAGCCTGAACCAAGTCTGGAGAAAAAGTACCCATTGGCGACAACAACCCAGCAATTATTACAAGCCGTACAGAGTATTGAATCGGTGACACGGGATGCGGTTGGTCCTGATTGGGATGAAATTGGCATCGATCCAGATGATTTATAGTCAACAAACACTAGACAGCAGTTTTTAGAAGAGTGCTCTATAATTAAAGATCAGTCGTAAAAAAGGCTATCGCATTGAATGCGATAGCCTTTTTTTGTTGCAATATCCTTACGGCAACAAGATGGCAGATTATGACTGTCGTTTTGACGTATCTACAAATGCAATAGAATCTAGTAGACAATTGACGTATTGCAGACCAATACATTTTTATGATATTTTCTATTAAAAAAACTCAAATCGCGTTTCTTTTAAACATTGGCACAGAAATATCATTTTATAAAGAAAACTTTACAGATTTTACCTAAGCATAAATGCGCTATATGCGTATATTCCCTACGTAATTTTAATGATTGACTTTTCCGGCTGCCCAATAAGACAATTAGCACACAAAGTTGCCGTACATTTTAACTAGACAATTTGTATAGCAATCAATTGTATAGCAATCAATTGTATAGCAATCAATTGTATAGCAATCAAGCGAGGACGCTCCTAGACAGAGCGTAGTATGGGCCTTGCGACAGAACATATAGAATATTTATGGAAGTAAACATGAACAATAACACAGATTTTCAAACACAAACACTTGATGTAACTCAACAATTTAGAGTTATCCAGCTTATACTTGCCACACTGTTCGCCCTACTGGGGAACTGGATGGTTGTATCCACAATCGCTTATGCAGACTCGCCCCCAAACATCACAACAGACATTCCTTGGTCGGATACAGGGGGAGCCATCAACTTTATGACAGGTGAGAATACGGGTGCAACGTTTGGGGGAGTAGAGGATGTCGTTGCCGCATTCAACAATGCCCGTCGCCAAGAAGAAATTCAGCTTGGGTTAGCACCAAACACCATCGGCACATTAGACCTGCCATCACAGGCGGTTTGGGACACGATGTCGGATGACAACAAAATGTTGATGATCATCAATGAAGAGCGTGTTGACCGTGCGGGCATGATGCCAGACGTCATCGGCTTACCGCTAGAGGGCGTTCATCCTGATATTGATAGCGTTGCACAAAACTATGCGGACCTGCTTGTCTCCATGAATGTGTTTGGTCACACCTATGATGGTGGCCCCTATGACCGTGTGGCAAGAGCATTTGGCGCATGTCATGAAACGCTGTCGGCTGTCGAAAATATCGCTGCATTTTACACGCCCGATGGCGAGAATGAACTCTATATTGAGCAGTCTGTCTATAAGTGGATTTATGTCGATGCGATGGCAAACTGGGGGCATCGGGTCTCGATTTTGTTGCAAGACAGTGATTTGGCGACTGGGAACATCAACATGGGCTTTAAAGACAATGTTGGCGAGATGGGCAGTGAAGGATTTATGGGGGTCGGTGTCGTCCACAGCCCCAATTACAATGGTGGGCAGAGCGGTGTGACAATGGGTACGGCTGTTGTGATGAAGGTGTTTGACCCTAGCCCAGATGCCAGTTGTGGTTGGGCAGTGACGGCGGTTGATGACAAAGCATCAGGTCAACAAGCAGGTGTAGAAAAACCGCTGGATGCAAGTAGCGGTGCGGGTACTGAAGCGATTTCAACATCAGCGGATAACACAGCGGTCAGCGAAGTCAACACTGAGCAAAGTTCTCAGCCACAGATTACAACATTCTCTAGAGAGAATCGCGTTGAGCCTGCGCTTCCTGCGAAAACTGATGCATCGGCAGCTGTTGTGGAAGTGGCGATTAGTGAACCAGCAGTGGCAGAGGTAAGTGAGCCAGCACCGGAAGAATTGCCGATGGTCCTGCCGACGACGGGGTTATCCTTGCAAAGTCGGGGTACACAAGGTGCATTAGTCTCATTGTTACTGATTGTTTGTTTAGGCTGTGTCGCTTTTCTTGAACGGTATCAGCGAGATGCTTAGTTACTTAGGCATCCCTGCCTGAGCGTCAGGCGACAGCCTGAATAACATTCATCGTTCGTGGCGACTCACTGGTCATGAGCATCTATGAAACAGGTATGGTTCATCTGCGCATAACAATGAACCATGCCCGTTTTGTCTGATAAACAGCGACGAAGCATTACTGCTTGAACGAACTCACAATGTATTTTCGGTAATCACTAAAGGCCATGAATAACCTCCCGCATTTGGCAATGATAGATACAAATGAATTGATCAATGCTGTACGGGAAACAGCTATGTAGACACGGTGGGATTCGCTAATTGCGCAATAATCGCTTTTGTATTCCTCAAAATGCGGATAATATCATCCAGTTTCTCTTGGGTAGCGTCATACGCAGGGCTAACCGCATATTCCTTATCGTCTAACACCACGAAATACCAATGACGACCAACCACATACGCACCATAGATAGGATGGGTTGTTTCATTAATCATCTGCGCCGTCACCATGGCAATCATAAGCTGCCCAAGTGGATCGCCCGATGAATCCGCATCTTTTTTATGCTCATGTAAAAAAAAATAAGGCTGCTTCGGAACCCGCGTTCCCTTGGCAACCAAGAAATCGACATCACCTGACAGACCGTCTTTGTAAGGTGCAGAAATCGTCCGTTCGATAAATGATTGATAATGTTCTTGGTCAAAGTCGACTAAATCCAGCAACTGTGCAATGAACTTCATCTTCAATTCGGACTCGTTCCAATCGTGTACACGCAGATTGAGTCGCGCCTGTAATCGTTGCAGATATGCTGGTGGAAAAATCGTCTTATCCGCAACATCTTGCGGGATACCCTCTAGCCATGACTCTAACAATTCACTCTTGCGCTGTTGTTGAAGTTGAAACTCGTCATCTACGTCGGCAATCGTCCATTTTCGGAATGATTTCATGATTTACCTGCCCTTTTTACACAACCGAATAAAAAAACGTTGAACACACGTTCATTTTACCAGTGATGTGAGGTGCTGACAATTTCGATAGGTGGGTAGCACAGGGGAATTAACTACTTGACATCATGGATTTCGTCTTCTCAATTTCTTTGTCTAAACCAAGCTCTGTAAAAATGCGGATGGCTTTGTCAAATGCAGCCACTGCCTCCTCAACCCGCTCCTGCGCTTGATAAACTTCGGCCAAAGCTCGCTGGCTATAGGCTTCGCCAAATGGCTCTTGTATCTGCTCGAGCGAGGATACAATGTGGGACTCTGCCTCCTGCGCATCACCCTGTCGGAGTCGAATGGTGCCCAGTGTGCGCAGTGCTTCGTAATTGAGGGCACTATCTTCATGATGGATGACTTGCCCAGCAAATTTTTCGGCTTCGTCCAGATCGCCTGACCCCAGATAGGCTTCGGCCAGAATTTGCAAGGCCATGACATTCATCAGCGCATTTGTTTGCTGAATTGTTTGCAGGTTGAGGACCTCTATGGCGACCTCAATTGCCTCCAGAGGGCGTCCGGCCAAGTTAAACACTGTGGCTAGGTTCAACTGAGGCATGACAGACTCGCTCATCTTGCCGATAAATTTGTAGCGGTCGGCGGCTCGTTGCAAATAGGCAATGGTTTGGTCAACGTCGTGTTGATGATACACCCAAAGGCCACCTAAATTCAAGCAGGTCTTGGCAATGCCCTCTTGGTAATCGAGTGTTTCTGCCAGTTGGAGTGCCTGCTCATAATAGGTCTGTGCTTCGTCATAGCCACCCAATTTGAATCTGATCAAACCTTTAAAATTTAATGCTTCACATTCCGCAATCTGTGCCTCGTGCCATGCTTCATTCAGCATGTTCTCACGCATATAGCTCCAGCCCATTTCTTTGTGCAAAATCGAGACTCGACCCAAATGCCACTCTTTGGCGATGGCTAATCCACTTTGGTATGCCTCAATGGCGCGGTACTGATCGCCTTCGGTGTTGGCGATTCTGCCGTCTTGAATTTGACGCTCAAGCTTGAGCGTTGGGGTACGCCAGATGATCTGCGCCAACTCAGCGCGAGCATCGTCCAATTTACCCGCAAATGTTTGGAGCTTGCTACGAATCAACGCCAGCTTTTCTTGTTTTCCCGCATCTAAATGATCCAATTGAACCTGACTAAAGAGTGTGTAGGCACTACTGCTTTGCCCTTGATTGATTTCTTGGTTCATGTATGTGTACCACAGGTCAATCGCATCCGCTGTCTGCTCGGCTTGCACATAATGGTAGGCCGCAGCCGTATATTGCGCCTCGTTTTGGCGGACATGGGCAGCATTTAGATGCAACGCTTGCTTTTGTTCGGGCAAGAGATATTGATAGAGAATCGTGCGGTAAATGGTCAGCAGCGAGTATCGACCTTGTTGATCGCTTTGTAGCAGATGACGCTCGTGTAATCGTGTCAATGTCACGGGGTGGATGTCAATCTCAAATGGGTGCTTTGTATTGGTTGTCTTGCCCGTCGTTGTTTTGCCCGTCATTGTCTTACCTGTCTGGCCCTTGGCCTGTACATTCTGGCGCAAGAAATGGGTCAGGCTCACAGGTCGTCGGAAGACAGAGAAGAAGAGTAGTGCCTGCATTTCAGCGGGCGGCAATCTTTTGCAAACGCGTTCGAGCAGAAATTCGACGGAGGGGACCGTTGGCAGATTGGCGAGCAGGTCATCAGTCGAGACGCCACTTTGTTGCAAGTCAATTATCAGTTCCAGCAGTCGTGGGTTGCCTTGGGTATAGGCATGAAGCTGTGTGATTTGCTTGTGGGCAAGGTGTATCTGCGCTGCGCTGAATAGCGTGTGTACCTGCTCAACAGTCAGCCCTTCAAGGGTATGATACACATCCGCCTCTACAGCCACTTGTTGACCAATCAACAGAATGCCCACGAGACCATGCAGGCTATCAATCAATGTCAACAGGCGTTCATGTGTTTCGACATCCGTTTTGCGTAACAAATCGACTTCATCAATACAGAGAATCGGTGCATCTTTGCGCGTCAACTCGCCAAGTTGATGGCGGATCACACTCAGTAACCCTTCAAAATTACCGGGGTCTTCATGGGCAACCAACTGCCGCCAGAGTGTGGACGCACCATGACGGTGCAGGAAGAACCCTAGCTCAAACAAAAATGTGTTTAGATCATCATTCAAGCCCGGACGAATGGTGTACCAAAAGATTGGGTGTGGGGCAGCGGCTTGGGTGATGGCACTCCCCAACGTTGTTTTGCCAATGCCACCAGGACCAAAGAGGGCAACGGTCTGTTGTGTGCGCAGTGCCTCGACGCATGTTTCGATACGCTCTTCTTGTCCAATCGGTGATGAAATACGGGGCGGTGTTTCGGCACTGAGCGCAGGTTTTAGCAGCCTTGCGAGTTCGGTACTGAGGAGCGATAGTGCTTCTTTTCGATAGGTGAAAAATGATGCTCTGGAAACGCCGATTTTATGCGCAGCCTCCTCGCGTTTCTTGACACCTTGGAAGTAATGAGTGTCAATCAGATTGTGGTAATCTTCACCCTTTTTACTGTCACGATGCTGGATTTCTGCCGCCGCATTCCGTAAGAGTTGCTGTAGGGCCACACCACGCCGCTCATCATCATGCACAGGTGCATGAATCTTGGTCATGTATTCACCAATCAAATACGGCGTTGCCAATAGTGAATTTGCTGCCAACCAACGGGGTTGATTGAAATGCTCCAATGCCTCTCGGACATGGTCATCAAATGTTTTCGGTTTTTGTGTCTGCTTTGATTTTTTTGCCATTGTTATTGAAAAAAGAGTTTTGCCTGATAAGGAGCTACTCAGATACCGTAAGCTGCGCTAATTGCTCAATAATCGCTTTTGTATTCTTCAAAATACGGATAATATCATCGAACTTTTCTTGGGTTGCATCATAGGCCAAGCTGACGGCATAGTCTTTTCCTGTTAGCACAACAAAATACCAATGACGACCAACAACATAAACACCATACAGAGGGTGTTCTGTTTCATTTAGCATTTGTGCTGCAACCATAGCAATCATTAACTGCCCCAGCGGATCGCCTGATGAATCGGAATCTTTTTCATACTCATGTAGAAAGAAATAAGGTTGGTGAGGAACACGCGTTCCTGTGGCCACGACAAAATCGACTTCACCTGACAACCCATCCTTATAGGGAGCCGATAGGGTCCGCTCAAGAAAAGATTGGTAGTGCTCTTGATCAAAGTTTACGAAGTCTAAAATTGGCCCAATGAACTTCATCTTCAATTCAAACTCATTCCAATCATAGACCCGGTCGATGAGGCGCGTTTGTAACCAGTTTAGCCACTCTGTTCGTTCGGGCAGTGACTGACTCGAGTGATTAAGCCAATTATCCAATGACGCATGTTGTTTATGCAGCTTAAGCTGAAATTCTGCCTCCACTTCGGCAATCGTCCATTTAGGGAATGATTTCATGATTTACCTGCCTTTTTTACACAACCGAATAAAAAATAATGAACACACGTTCATTCTACCAGCAATGAAGGGTACTGACAATTTCATTCGTTGGATCGCTCAGATCAATCACTCGAATCGGTTGGTGGCTCGTTGAAAATAGGGGTTTCTTGAATTTATTTGCAGAAAATTGAGCAAAATCGGGTTTATTAACTTGACACTGTTTTTTGAGTGATGCTATCGGCGTTGCCAAAAAATTTAGACGGAAACACCCTTTTTTTAGACTCTACGACCGCCAACCCATGCTATGCTCATATCCAGAACAACATCAACACGGCAGCGCAGCCATGTACATCAATGCACTGCGGTGTTGACCGACCTTAACTCATTAGTATAACACAACATTGTCTGGAGGGTTCAATGAACAGCACTTTTACTGAACACACAGCACATCATCCCCGCGCGGGGCCGAGTGATCGAAGGCGGGGTGATAGGCAACATGTCGATTGGCCGTTGTCCCCTAGATGTGGCTGATTGCAAGCTTCATGGGATTGCAAATCCCATGCTAATACAGAAAGCCTGTTGAAACAGGCTGTACCGAGTACACTTCAGTGTACTTCCTATAATAGACACCGAATTGCATTCGGTGGTGGCTACAACAGATTTGGGCAAGGAACGGATTTCTCTCGTGCATCGAGACAAAAAAATCCGTTCCCCTCCCAAATCCGCTGTAGTACAAACGCAGTTGAAAGGAAACTCAACATGAAACAAAAACTGTGGACGCATCAACATCTTCGCAACCGCATCACCATTTTGGGGCTATGCCTGTTCCTGGGTGCGGTGATGACGTTGATGCCCGATCCTGTGGTGGCGGCACTGGAAGCGAGTGCGCAGCCGCTTTTTGGTGAGCAAGAGGGTGTGACAGCCGTCGATGCGGTGGATGCGGTGGATGCCGTAAATGTAAGTTGCAGTAGCATTGCACAAATATCAAAGCAAGAATGTGAAGCCTTATTAGCTCTATATAACTCCACTAATGGTATAGAATGGAACTCAAATATAGTAATGGGGAGCCAGCGTTGGTTTCGCGACAATGCACCATGCAATTGGTATGGAATTACATGTCGCGATGATCATATTACACGCCTAGATATATATGGTCGTCTGAATGGGACTCTTCCGCCAGAACTTAGCAATTTAGCTTATTTAACCCAACTCAGATTGTACAGTAATCCATCGTTAAGAGGTGAAATCCCACCAGGATTAGATAAATTATCTAATTTAACAGAGTTGACATTTTTTAACAACAACTTAAGTGGAAGAATACCAGTAGAACTCGGCAATCTCACTAACTTAACAAACCTTCGGCTTGGTAGCAACAACCTAAGTGGAAACATACCAATACAACTAGGCAACCTCTCGAAATTAACGTCTCTTAACCTCTATGGAAATAGTCTAAGTGGGAGCATACCTACAGAATTAGGTAATTTGACCAATCTAACAAACCTGAATTTATATGACAATTTACTAAGTGGAGAGATACCATCAGAATTTGGAAATCTTACCAAGCTAACTAATCTTTCTCTATACGATAATCCATTTAATGGACCGTTACCAACAACCTTGGTTAATTTGGAAAAAATGACTGGGAGTAATACTTTTCGCTTCAATAATACTCAAATTTGTGAGCCACAAGATGAAGCGATGCAGACTTGGCTTAGTAAATTCTCTGAATCGTACCAAACAAACAGAGCCTGCCCAACAACAAACATCTGCGACAATGTTACTGAAGTTCCTGTTGCCGAATGCCGTGCCTTGGAAGCCCTCTACAACAGCACCAATGGCGCAAACTGGACCAACAAGACAGGCTGGCTACAAAACGAGACACCCTGTGCATGGTATGGCGTTTCCTGCACGGATGGGCATATCTCAGAACTGAAGCTGAGTGCAAATAAATTGCTTGGTCGCATCCCACCCGAAATTGGCAACTTGCCATCGCTGGTGGAGCTTGACCTTGCCAACAATCAAGTGACAGGGAGCATCCCGCCAGAGCTCGGTAACTTGACCAATCTGCAATATCTCTATCTGTTTAACAACCAGATCAGCGGGATTCTACCGCCAGAGATGGGCAACCTTACGGCATTGCTAAATCTATATCTCTACAACAATATCATTGGCGGCACTATCCCTGCAACCTTTGGCAACCTGTCCAGCTTGGAATATCTCAACATGCGTAACAACCGGATTCGTGGGTCCTTGCCAACCGAGTTGAGCAAACTTGCCAATTTGAAGCTGTTTTACTTCCACGAAACCGACATCTGTGAGCCACAGGGCACGGCTTTTCAGACATGGCTCTCCGGTGTGGGCAGTGTAAATAGCACGGATATTGCCTGTTCCGAAGAGACGCTGGTGACAACGGCCTGTAGCGCAGTGACAACCATCCCCATCTCTGAATGTATGGCACTGGAGAGTCTCTATGATAGCACCAATGGGCCAAGCTGGACAACAAAGACAAACTGGTTGACGGGCAGCGACCCTTGTGCGTGGTATGGCGTGACCTGTGCCGATGGGCATGTGACCACCCTGTGGCTGGACTCCAATAACCTTGTGGGGAGTCTTTCGCCAGAGCTTGGTGACTTGACGCAGTTGACCTCAATTCGGCTCAACGACAACTATATCAACGGACGCATCCCACCAGAGTTGGGCAAGCTGGTGAATTTGGCCGACGTGCGGCTGCATGACAACGAGATCAGCGGCTACATCCCACAGGAATTGGGTGCATTGACCAAGGTGGAAACGCTCTACATACACAACAACCAGTTGCACAGCAGTCTGCCAAGCGAGTTGGGCAATCTGTCCGCGTTGCGCATCCTCAACCTGTCCAACAACCAGTTTAGCGGCAGCATCCCCAACACGCTGGGCAACTTGACTAACTTGACCACGCTGTGGCTGAGTCGTAACCAGTTGAGTGGCAGCATCCCCAGCACACTGGGTAACCTGTCCAATCTGCAATATCTCTATCTCAACGAGAACCAACTCAGCGGCAGCGTTCCTTATACCTTGGGCAAACTCGCCAAGTTGACCCATCTGTGGCTCAACCACAACCAATTGGGCGGGTTTATTCATCCTGATTTGGGCAATCTCTATCAGTTGACGCATCTGTGGCTCAACGACAACGGGATGTCCAGCACCCTGCCCATGACCTTTATCAATCTCACCAACTTGAGCGTCTTTGACTTTCACGACACCGACCTCAAAGAGATTGACGACACCGCTTTCCAGACATGGCTCAACGGTGTGGGTACGGTCAACAGCACGGGTGAAAAGGGGGATGAGGATGTGATTCCCGATGAATGCAGCGGTGTCACCGAAATTACGCCCTTTGAATGTCGTGTGCTGCATGAGTTCTATAGTCTCATAGGCGGTGCAAGCTGGACCATCAACACAGGCTGGTTCCAGACCAATACACCCTGTAGCTGGCATGGCGTTGCCTGTGGTGGGGGACATGTGACCGAACTGCGCTTGAATGACAACAATCTGGTCGGCGGCATTCCGGCGGTGGTGAGCCAACTGGCTGATTTGACGGTGCTGGACTTGGGCAACAATCTGCTGACAGGCGAAATGCTCTCGGATTTGGGTGCGCTCACCAGCTTGCAGGTGCTGAATGTGCAGAACAACTCGTTGACGGGTGCGTTGCCAGATTCGCTCTACACCCTCAACCTGCACACCTTGGCCTATGAAGCCACCCATGTCTGCGAACCCACATCATATGAGTTTTTGACATGGACGCACGGGATTGCAACGTTCAGCGGCTCCGATATTCTCTGTGAGGTCGATGCACTGACGCTGGATCAAACTGTTAACACACCGACAGGCAATCCGGGGGATACACTCATCTTTGGTCTCACTGCCGTAACGGGTGTCCCTAGTGCCACCGTTGAACTCCTCAATTCACTCCCGATTGGCTTGGTCAACATCGGCAATGTGGGGGATGCCAGCTATGACAGCGAAAACCATCAAATCACCTATGCGGGTGTCATCTCGGCGAATCAGCCGTTGGTCATCAGCTACACGGCCACCATCGACCCCAATCTGTCGCCGGGCAACATTCTGCAAAACAAGGTCGAGATGACAGGGCTGGGGCTTACGCTTGAAGACACCACAACCGTTGCGCTTCCGGTGGATTCATCCGAGCAAACGCTGCTGCTCATCTATGCGGTCGGGGACAATGAGTTGGCCTCGGATATGTTTGACATGCTCAACCGTGTCGAAGCCGCTGCCAACAATCCCCATGTTGCCATCCTTGTGTTGATCGATGGTGCGGGTCCTGATGACACCTATCTCTTCCATCCGACCTATGACACCGACGAGAATTGTCCAAGCGCGCTCAATATTACCTGTAATGGACGCTATGTGCAGGGCAAAAATCTATCCACATGGACAGACAAGACGACCGACCCGTATAGCCTGAGCCGGTTTATCCAGACGGGTATGCGCACCTACCCCAACGCCGAGCGTGTTGTGGTCTCGTTGGTTGGTCATGGGGCGGGCTGGGCACCCAATACCAAGTATGCCCAACCCCCCGTCATTCATGGTCAGCCTGATCCAGTGGGTGGCCTACTGTTGGACAACCATCCCAAACAGAGATCGATGTCAACACGTGCCTTGGGCAAAGCCTTCAAGTGGGTCTATGAAGCCACAGGCAAGAAGATCGATTTGGTCTACTTTGACGCCTGTTCGATGGGCATGTGGGAGGTCGCCTATGAGGTCAGCCCCTATGTCAACCATCAGATGTTCTCGGCCAACACGGCGTGGGCAACCTTCCCCTATGACCAACACATCAGCGTGATTGATGGCGAGAAGAGTGTGCAAGAGATTGGCAAAGCGTGGATTCAGAATGAGATCACGTCGCTGGGTGGCAACTACCCCTTCACATTCTCGCTGGTCGAGTCGGCTCAACTTGATGGCATTCAGGAGGGACTCAACCAAATCTCAGACGCACTGGTGCAACGGCTCTACGACGATGCCGCGACACGCACCAAACTGAGTGCCGCCTTTGATGCTGCCGAACGCTTTGAGAGCAACTATGATGGCGTCATCAATGAACTGGATACCTATGGCGACATTCTCAGCTTTGCCAAGGCACTGGGTCAGCAGTTCCCAGACCTGAGTTCACAGGTTGCGCAGTTGCAGACCGCCCTCACCAACGCCGTTCTGATGCAAGAGCATGGCAACGGTAGCCCTTGGCTCTATCCCGACAGCGTGTGGCATTGGGAGGAGATCGGCAACATCGGCATCTATCTGCCCTTCCACCAAGATGAATGGAAGCGTGATTTCTACAACGAAAATCACCTGAAATCAGCCGCGATGGGCACATGGGATGAGCTGATTGCCGCCTTCTGGGATACCGCTGAGGCCGACCAACGCCGAGCCAGCCGCACCAACAATGTAAGCGTTCAGTCGGCTGAGCTTGTCGAAGGGGCGCACTCGGCTTCGACAAGCGTTCGACTGAGCGCTCACGCCGAAGTCTCAGCCGACTGGGAGAGTGAACGATTACCTAACAGCACCACGGCTATCGCACCACCCGTCTGCCCACCCGATTGTGATGGCATGGGCGCACCACTCAACCTGATGCCAACGCTGCTACTGCCAGCGCATGTGCAGACCACTTATCCGGGAACAGTGACCATGACGGTTGACTTTGACCCGTATGGCAACTCAACTGTAGAGGGTGCGTTTATTGTCGAGTTTGATGACGCCTGTCTCGCCGTAGACCCAAGTATGGTTAAATTTTCAGGCGCAACAGGCACGGCTACACTGAATGGTGCAAACAAACTTGTCTTGAGTCATATCCAGCCAAACGGCTCGTCCGCATTGCAGACAGGCGAGCTGATGCACATTCCATTCACAACCGTTTGCCAAGCGGACGCAGGGTCGAGCATCACCACGTCGGTGACGATTACAGCTGCGACGTTTGTGGATGGTGAGGGAGCGTCTATTCCGGGTACGGCGGTTGATGGGTCGATTGTCACTCACAATGATGGGATTGAGGGAGATATCAATGGGGATGGCAAGGTCAACATCATAGACCTTGATATCCTCATCAGCATGATTCTTCACCATACCCCAGAGGATACGGACCTGCACTCGATTGAGTGGTGGACACGGGCTAATTTATGGATCGATGCTCAATGGAACATCTTTGACCTCGACAAGTTAATCAGTCTCATTTTGAGTTAAATTCGGTGTGCGGATACGGAGAACGCGGAATGTCTAAACAAGACCTCCGGTAGGTGTTCAATTTTTGGAAAAATTTTAAAACTACCGGAGGGGGGCCCCAATCGGGGCCCCAAAAACCGCCTGCCGAAAAATGACAAATATAATATAAAAGAATAAAGGAGCATTGAATG
>JBCCFC010000169.1:0-14994 GCA_039029935.1 Chloroflexota bacterium | reverse complement strand
TTTTGTCCTCTTCAAAAACAACCAAACCCCAACCCCCCCCAACCCCCCCCCCGACACTATTTTTACGCGCTTACAACCGCATGGCGGCTGCGCGCTTTTTCAATCCGATCCATATGCACAGTAACCCCAATGCCTGCACCTGTTGGCACAGCCATTGTGCTATCCTCTCGGTTCAGGACAAACGGTGGCTCGGCAATATCTTCGTGATAGTAACGGTCTGTTGCCGAGATGTCGCTGGGCAGGGTAAAGTTTGGCAGGCTCGCCAAATGTACATTGGTGGCGCGCCCGACGCCTGTCTCTAACATACCACCCGACCACATAGCAATATCTGCTTCTTGGGACATGTCATGAATTTTGAGTGCATTGGTCAGGCCACCCACACGACAGACCTTCATGTTGATGATGCTTCCCGCGTTGAGGTCGATCATGGCCTGTGCATCAGCGACACCATGAATGCTCTCATCCAGACAGATAGGCGTGTTGACCTGCGTCTGTAAACGGGCATGGTCGGCAATGTCATCATAGCTTAATGGCTGCTCAATCATCAGCAAGTCGAGACTGTCCAGTTCTTTGAGCATATCCACATCATCCAGCGTAAAGGCAGAGTTGGCGTCGGCCATGACACGCATGTCGGGGAATTCATTGCGAATGCGCGCAATCGGCTCGACGGTCCAGCCTGGCTCAATCTTGCATTTGATACGACCATAGCCCAAATCGACAAAGTTACCCACACGTGCCACCAACGCATCAATCGTTGGCTGAATACCGATACTGACACCGACTTCCACACGGTCACGCACACCACCCAGCATTTGGCTCAACGGTACACCTTGGGCTTTGGCGCATAGGTCCCACATCGCATTCTCAATAGACGAACGCGCCATTGGGTTGCCACGCACTTTTTTGACAAGCCGAACATGGTCAGCAGGGGATTCAATATCCTGCCCAATGACTGATGGCACTAAGAAATCAGTCAAAATGTGCCAAGCGGTATCGAGTGTTTCTCCCGAATACCAAGGTCCCATGCCCGCCGAGCATTCACCCCAGCCAATCAACCCCTCGCTATAGACGGCGACCAGAATGCAGGATTGTTCACTCTCTTCACCCATGCTTGTGCGAAAAGGGTGAACCAGTGGTAGCTCGATTTGATGTAATTCAACACGTTCGATTTTCATGTGTTTTCAAGTCCTTTTATAATGACCAATCATATCAATGATAAATAAAACCAAAACAAACGAAAACACTGATACGGCCAAACGCTGATAAATATTTTTAGCGTTTGGATGTATCAGTGTTTTCTTGCACAGTGTATAAGATTATACAGAATGGAGATGGATATGTTGAAACCAAGCGCACAACGAGTGCAGGATACGTTAACGCAATTAGGGGTTTCATGCGAGGTGATTGAGTTGGCTGCATCCACACGCACCTCCGCCGAAGCTGCCGAAGCGGTCAACTGTGATGTGGGGCAAATTGCCAAGTCGTTAATCTTTCAAGGCCGCGAGAGTGACAAGGCTATCCTTATCATTGCCAGCGGCGCAAACCGCGTCAACGAAAAACGCATGAAGGCTGTGATTGGCGAAAAGCTCAAACGACCCAATGCCGACTTTGTACGTGAGCAGACTGGGTATGCCATTGGTGGTGTCCCACCCATCGGCCATGACCATCCATTGATAACGTACATCGACGAAGACCTTGGTCAATATGATCAAATATGGGCAGCGGCTGGGCATCCTCACGCGCTGTTTTCGTTGACAATGGATGAGCTTGTGCGCATGACCGACGGACAGGTTGTGAGTGTAAAGTAAATTATCCTCTCTCACGCAGATACATGATTAAATCAATATCCCCCGGTGAATGTCCAAAATCGGTCAAAATCGCAGCGGCCTCCGCACGATGCTGCATCCCATGCATCACAACATGCGTCAAAATCTGCCAGAGCATCTCACTATGCTCGCGCCCGCTCGTATGACGATAGGTGATCGGGCTGTTGAGATCCTCCTCCGTCAAGCGTGACAAATAGCCTCGCATTTTGCCTTCCTCGACCTGAAAGCGTTCCAATACAGAAACATACGTTGGAAACTCAGCAGGGTCAAGCAGTGCGCCGGGGTAGATGCCCTCATCGCAGCGCATCCGCCAAACCCACTCCGCAGCCACAAGATGGACAAGTGTGCCACGCATATTGCCATTAGGAAAGGATGCAGGGGCCAGAAATTGCTCAGATGTTAGATTGGTTGTCTTCAGCAGAATTTTGGCTGAGGCCCAGTAATTATATTCGTATAGTAGTTGTATGTTGTCCAAATGCATAACGTTGAAATCCTCCGATATACGCAGATGCCTGCCTGATGATAGATTGAATAACTGCTAAGGGCTAAGTATATCAGCAGAAATCTGTAGACATCAAATCTTCGTTCAGTTAGTCAATGTGTATGCTGCAACAATGATAGTCGAGCAGTTGACTATACATATGTATGACATTTTTATGAGGGATACTAAATATGGTGTAACCAGTCTATACATTATTTGACATAGCAAAATATACTATCGTATACTCGAAACAGATTGCAAAAGGCTTACAATAAAAGAATAAATGCAAAATTTGCAAAACAAATCAATAATATTTTTATGTATCAAAAGAACACATACACTTTGTTTGAATAATCTGTTTCTATTGTAGAATACAATTAAAATATCCAAATGCTGACGGGAAATTACATATGGATGTCTACGTGTGAGTTGTCCTTTGTTTTTGTCAAAATTTATTATTGCTTTCGTTGAAATGTCATAGGAGAATCGATTTTGAACACCATTACCCAAATTATACAAAGGCTTTTCAAGCGGATGACGGCGAATATGGAGATAACGATCACCGTCGCAGCCACGCTTGCGATAATCATCTATTTGACGGTTTCAAGTCCACTCTTTTACTCTTTAACACTCAGTGCGGCTGATATCGCTGGTGAAGACAGAGATGAGGCTCGCGCAGAAGGTGCATTGAGTGCTCCTTCGCAAACAACAAGTACCGTTTTCCTACCGTTGATTCAAAACCAACGTATACCACCTCTTCAGGATGATTCACTCCAAGATATACCAATCCAAACGGGTCCGTTCAATCTCCTGACCGATGCAGGTGTACAAGCTGCAGATGCAGACAGATTACCAGAACAAGCCATTCGTTCCAGAACTGTATATATCAACTTTGATCTGTTGGCGGGCATGGGGTCAAGTGTGACTGCTGCGGCCACACGAAAGGCGCAGAATGCACCGGCAGAAATCACGTTGAACCTTTTTGATAACATTAATCCTGTGGCTATATTAGACCGTATTGAACAGAATGGAGACGGTAGCTATCAGTGGATCGGCCATCTACAGGGGGATTCATTTAGTAGTGTCGTTATCGTTGTTAAAGATGGTTTAGCGGTTGGGCATGTTCGCTCACTCACTGGCTTCTACCAAATCAGACGTTGGTCAGATGATCTACATATCGTCCACCAAATTGACTCGACACGCTATCCACAAGCCAAGAATGATGGTATCCCTGTTATCCCACCGGCGACAAACATCGCTGGTGTACAGGCCGCAAGCAACCCAAATACGGCGGATGATACGAGCGCAATTCTTGCCGATGATGGCTCGATCATTGATGTTCTCGTCGTTTATACTGCTGATGCACGTTTTGCCGCTGGTGGTGCTGACGATATTGAAGCACTAATTGCACTGAATATTGCCGAAACAAATTTGTCATACTCCGACAGTGGTATCACCACCTCTGTTCGTTTGGTCCATGTTGCAGAAGTTGACTATACGGAATCCGGCGATATGGAAACCGACCTGAACCGTGTTACAAATACATCTGATACATTTATGGATGATGTACACACATTGCGTGACACCTATGCCGCGGATATTGTCAGTCTATGGACGGCCGTTGGCCCAGGTGTGTGTGGCATGGCCTGGGTAATGATATCCAACAGTGCCAGCTTTGAGACAAATGCATTTAATGTTGTCCGTCAGGACTGCTCGAATTATACATTCGCACACGAAGTCGGTCACAATATGGGGGCACGACATGACTGGTATATGAGTAATGCAACTGTACCCTATACCTATTCACACGGATATATAGACACAACAAATAATTGGTTGACCATTATGTCATACCATAACTTATGTACAGCACTTGGCAAAAGTTGTGAGACGATAGGGCGGTGGTCCAACCCTGATCTTAGTTATAATAGCGCACCAACGGGTATTCCCGAAGGAACCAAAAGCTCTTGTCCGGGAAACGAAACAAGTACAAGTGAGGTTGATTGTGATGCTGACAATCGCAAAACGTTGAACAATCACTATGTCACCGTCGCCAACTTCCGTATATCAAACATTGTTGCGACCATCAACAAATCAGTGTCCGACTACTTTTTTACCCCCGGTGTACCGCTGACATATACAATTGTCCTTTCAAATAGCACAAACTTAACGGCCAACAATCTTGTCGTCACAGATACAGTTCCAGCCAATACGACGCTCCAAGCAAGTTCACTGGGTGATGGCAGTAGCACAGGTGTTACACCGGGAAGCATTATCTCGTGGAGTTTGGGTAGCTTGAGTGCGGGGCAACGTATTTCTCGTACATTTATCGTCACACCCAATTTGGGTTTAACAAAAGGCACTCAAATTACAAATACGGCCTATTTGTCATCAACAAATATGTCCAGCACGATTGCAAGCAACATCGCTGTGTCTAAGTTAGATGGTGCGGCGTGTGGTTTTAGCGACGATTTTGAGATTGGCACCTTTGGAGAATATTGGACCACCTTTACCACTGGAAGTGGAACGATTATTGTGGCAAATAATTCTTCTATTTCAAACTCTGGTTCACGTAGCATATGGTTGAATCAAAATGTTGCCAGCGGCTCTACAGCGGGTATGATTTTGCGAAGTGCCCTGTCAGATCAAGCCTATTCTGGTGCAACCTTGTCATTGGCGTGGCGTACCTTCTTTACGAGTGGGACGGAGCATGCCGATGATGGTGTTTATATCAGTGACGATGGTGGCTCAAACTGGACAAAAGTCGTTTCATTCCATGCCAACCAAACATCCTACACCACAGAGACAGTCAATCTAGGCGATGAGGCGGCGAAAAATGGGCTGACACTCAACGATAATTTCAGCATCAAAGTTCAATCTAACACAGCTGGTATTACAGGCGGATATGCCGTTGATGACGTATCTATTGCTTGTAACCCTGCCGACCTCACCGTCACAAAATCTGTCACCCCAATTACCGCAGAAGCAGGCGATGCCATCACATACACGCTTCAATACACAAACATAGGTGCTTACACCGCGACAGGTGTTATCATCACGGATACCATGCCTGTGAGCGTTACCAATCTTGGCTATCAGAGCAGTGGTACAGCCATTACACCCACTGGCAACACATCCTACACATGGCAGGTAGCCGATTTGAGTCCAAATGCAGGCGGGGTGATTACGGTGACAGGTGTGGTCAGTGCGGGGTTAATCAACAGTGTAACCTTTACCAACACTGCGACAATCACCGCCACCAACGATCCCACCAATACAAATAACATTGCAATGGTCGGGTTGCAGATTAGTGCAACGGCGTCTATTACAGGCTCAGATTTGAGCATCACCAAGCGTGTGACGCCCACAATCGTACAACCAAACGATACAATCACCTATACCATTCGCTTTACCAATACTGGCAGTGCAATAGCCACAAACGTCACTATCACTGACTCAATCCCATCTAGCATCACGGTCAGCAGTGTCATCAGCAGCGGTGTCAGTATCACTGATACAGGAGCATCACCAAGCTATGTCTGGTCTGTGGCTGATATGGGCATCAACGCGGCTGGGGTCATCACTATCTCAGGTGTGGTCAGCAATGGGATACTCAACGATACTAGTGTTGTTAACGATGTCGTCATTGCCGCCAGCAATGAATTAACACCCAGCAATAACAATGCACAGGCAACACTGAACGTGGATGTGCTGCTCCCAGATTTGACGATCAGTAAGGCGGTCACGCCAACGTTGGCAGCACCAGGAGACAGCATCACTTACACGATTATGTTCTCCAATATCGGTCAAACAGACGCCAAAAATGTCGTCATCACCGATAGGGTTCCAAGCAGTATCACGGTCGGCAGTATCATCAGCAGCGGTGTCAATATCACTGATACAGGGGCATCACCAAGCTATGTCTGGTCTGTAGCGGATGTCGGTGTCAACACAGCAGGCTACATCACTATCACAGGTGTGGTCAGCGATGGCATTGTGATGGATACCAGCATTGTCAACGATGTCGTCATTACTGCCAGCAACGAACTGATTGGTAGCAATAACAGTGGACAGGCAACTTTCAATGTTGATGTGCCATTCCCAGACTTGACCATCAACAAAGTGGTCACGCCAACGTTGGTAGCACCGGGAGACACCATCACCTACACGATTGTGTTCTCCAATATCGGTCAAACAGACGCCAAAAATGTCGTCATCACCGATATGGTTCCATCCAGTATCACAGTCGGCAGTATCATCAGCAGTGGTGTGAATATCACCGATACGGGGGCTTCGCCAAGCTATGTCTGGTCTGTGGCGGATGTTGGTGTCAACACAGCAGGTTATATCACCATCACAGGCGTGGTCAGCGATGGCATTGTGATGGATATGAGCATCGTTAATGATGTTGCCATCACCGCCAGCAATGAACTGAGTGGTAACAATAACAGCGGTCAAGCAACATTCGCCGTTGATGTGCCATTCCCAGACTTGACCATTAGCAAGGTGGTCACACCAACGGTTGCTGCACCGGGAGACACCATCACGTACACGATTGTGTTCTCCAATATTGGTCAAACAGATGCCAAGAATGTTGTCATCACCGATAGGGTTCCAAGTAGCGTTACGGTCAGCAGTATCATCAGCAGCGGTGTCAGTATCACTGATACGGGGGCATCACCAAGCTATGTCTGGTCTGTGGCGGATGTTGGTGTCAACACAGCAAGCTACATCACCATCACAGGTGTGGTCAGCGATGGCATTGTCATGGACACCAGCATTGTCAACGATGTCATCATCACCGCTAGCAACGAATTGAGTGGTAGCAATAACAGCGGTCAAGCAACATTCGCTGTTGATGTGCCATCCCCAGACTTGACTATCAGCAAGGTGGTCACGCCTGCGGTTGCTGCACCAGGGGACACCATTACCTACACGATTGTGTTCAGCAATATCGGTCAAGCAACGGCCAAAAATGTCATCATCACCGATAGGGTTCCAAGTAGCGTTACAGTCAGCAATATCATCAGCAGCGGTGTGAGTATCACCGATACGGGTGCTTCGCCAAGCTATGTCTGGGATGTGGCGGATGTTGGTGCCAACACAGCAGGTTATATCACTATCACAGGTGTAGTCAGCGACGGTATTGTCATGGATACGAGCATCGTTAATGATGTTGTCATCACCGCCAGCAACGAACTGAGTGGCAGCAACAATAGCGGACAGGCAACCTTCAGTGTGCAGTTGCCTGTGGCTGATTTGACTATCAGTAAAGCTGCGTCGCCAGCAACAGTTCAGCCGGGAGATACAGTCACGTATACATTGGTCTACACCAATGTCGGTCCAGACACAGCCACAGGTGTGGTCATCACCGATATGGTTCCAGTGACATTAACCAATGTCAACTATGCCAGCAGTGTGATGGTCACACCCACTGGTGGCATCTCGTACTCATGGCAGGTAGGTGATCTGGCATCCAACGCCAGTGGTATCATCACGGTTACAGGTGTGGTGAGTGCAGACTTGGGTAGCAGCACTAGCTTCCTGAATACCGCTTCCATCACAGCCAGCAACGATACAACGTCGAACAACAATAGCTCACAGGCAACCGTCAATGTAAATGTCACACATCCTGATGTAACCATCAATAAAGTTGTGACGCCAACAACGGTCCAAGCCGGCGGTGCAATCACCTATACAATTGTGTTTACCAATATCGGTGATGCCATTGCCCAAAACATCATCATCACAGATTTCGTACCGATTAGCATTACGGTCAGTAACATCATCAGTAGTGGCGTGAGCATTATCGACACCGGTGCGTCACCTGGATATGTATGGTCTGTCGGTAGTATGGCGACAAACACAACAGCATCGATCTCGCTCAATGGTATTGTGACCAGTACCATTCTGTCGGATACAACCATTGTCAATAACGTCAGCATTGTTGCGGACAATGAATCAAACTCGGGCAACAATGCCAGTAGTGCAACGTTGAATGTCTTTGTATCAACACCAACATCAACTGGTACGGCAACGAGTACACCGACGAATACACCGACGAATACACCGACGAATGCTCCGGCAAGTACCGCAACCAATACGTCTACGGCAACTGGTACAGCGACGTCTACGGCGACAAGTACATCGACGTCTACGGCGACAAGTACATCGACATCTACAATTACACCAACCAGCACAATCACGCCTACAGCAACTGCAACAGCAACGCTTACACCAACTGTGATTGTGACGAATACGCCAACGGTGCAGCCGTCATCAACACCAACGCCGACACTGACACCGACTACGACACCGACACCTAGTGTGACGCCGACTGCTACGGACACTGCTACAGCAACTGAGACTGCTACAGCAACCGAGACTGCCACAGAAACGGAGACGGCAACGATTGTACCAACGGAGACGGGTACACCAACATTTGTGCCAACCAATACGTCAACCAATACACCGACGCCTACACCGCGACCAGTGGCAACGCCAAAACCAGGTCTCAATGTTGTGTTTAATGTCGCACGGGTGACGATCTTTACACCAAGGTTGATTATTAACGTTATCGTATTGGTTATCGACGTTCTTTATACACCAGAGCCTGGAGGCCCGAGCTTCCTCATCATGCGCTTTGTCAAGTTCCTCTATGTCGAGAGTGTTTATCCGATGTTCGAGGTGCCGGATGGCGTTTCCGCCGCAAGTATCTCACAAGAGGATCGGGTCCCATGTTCGGCAGAGAGTACACAGTGTGCGCTGGCCTTGGATGAATTGACCGATGAAGAACGGACTGAAGTCTTGGAAGAAGGTCTACCAATTGACCTGCAAGTTGCGGATGATGTTCAAGACGGTGATGAAATCAGCATTGGTGCATCTTTGGCCGATGAGCAACTGGTGACAATTGAAACTGAGGATGAGACTGATCCAGAAACGGAGACACAGATTACGGTCGGCGAGTCGTTGGATGAGCAAGCAGAAGAGATCATTGTGCTTGAATTGCAACCAACAGCCACGCCAATCCCAACTGAGACACCTACTGCAACGTTGGCACCGGGTGAGACGCCTCCACCAACGGCGACAGCAACATCTACGGCGACAGCAACATCCACAGCGACATCAATACCAACGGCAACGCTGGTTCTGGTGGTAAATACACCGACGCCAACAGATATACCTGTGCCCGTAAGTGATGTGCCAGTGACAACACCTGAGCCGACCACCTCACCGCCTGTAGGATTCGAAGAGGAGCATGTGACGTATTTGCCATTTATTTATGTGCCGAATATCAGTCGATAAGCCCCGGCCTGCACACGAGGGCAACCGCAAGGATACGCCCCTACTGTTCAAGGTGTTGCTGAACGTTATAGAAAATGCCTAATTAGTGTAATGGTTAATAACAGGCTGAAAAACTATCATCCGCATTCCGTCCCTATCCGCGTCACAAAAACACAGACGCGGATAGGGACGGAATGCAAAACACAAATTTGTTTAAGCTCTATTTGACTATTACAAAAACGCCTAATTGGGTTATGGGGGGTTGAATTCTAGGATAATGTATCAGTGGGAGCATTTGAGCAAAAAGGTATGGGTTCAAATGTTCCCACTGGTCCATTATAAACATCAATTGTCGGTGGACCTAAAAACTTTAGTTTTGGAAAGAAGGTGAGTAACTATAATGATTGATTTTGAAATTCGGCTTAACAAAGCCAATGGTTTTATGTTGAAGTTTAAAGTGGATACAGCCACAATCGCCAAAGTTGCGGAAGTATGTTTGCTGGCAGGCTTCTGTACGACCACAACTCTGACGATAGTAGCAAGTGTGCAGATGACTGTCTAAAAAATAAATTTTAGCAATCAAGAAAGAAGATAATCAAAAGGACGGTAATGATAGTTACCGTCCTTTTGATTTCCTTTCAAGATAAGTATACCACTTTATAAATTGTTTTGGGAAAATCAGAATCATCTTTGTTTAGAGCCTGTTTGAAAATTCAGGCTCTAAACAGTCGTAGAGGCAATGTATTGTTAATCAGTTCATGGCCTTTTGACGGTCATTGATAACCCTTTTACCGCCAACAATGCTTAATTGAAGCCCCGTCACCGACATGGCAACCAATCTCTGTTACGATCAAACCGCTCACTTCTTCAATACCAAACCATCCAATCAATGATAACAGTACAACGTTTCTTCGGAGGCCAACTTTATGTTTCATGGCGGCGGCTGGTTCCGCTACATTTCATACGACGAATCTAAAGGGCGCGCCAAGGTTGACCGTGCGCTTTTGACTCGCGTCTTTGCCTATGGACGCCCACATCTCTTTGCCATGTCGATGGTGCTAATCGCTATTGTCATGACATCTTTACTCGAACTCATCCCACCTTTACTCTATCGTGATCTGATCGACAATGTGCTGCCGGACAAAAACATGGCACGGCTAAACTTGCTGGCAGCGGGTATGTTGGGCATCCCCATTTTGACAGGGTTAATCGGCGTGGTGCGGCGTCACTACAGTGCCAGCGCCGGTGAAGGCATCATCCACGACCTGCGCCAAGAGATGTATGCGCATTTACAGCAGATGTCCCTGCGCTTCTTTACCAACACCAAGTCCGGCGAAATTGTCTCTCGTTTTAACAATGATGTCAGTGGTGCGCAAAACGCCATCACTGGAACCATCCCCAATATTGTCACCAATGTGGTGACACTCGTTTCAACGCTCATCGTCATGCTTTCCATCGAATGGCGTCTAACGGTGCTGGCAATCCTTGTGCTACCACTCTTTCTCTTACCAGCACGTCGTGTTGCACGCATCCTCCGCGATATTCGACGTAGCGCGATGGAGCATAATGCAGAGATGAGTACACGGGTAACTGAGACACTGACCATTAACGGTGCGATGTTGATGAAAACCTTTGGACGACTGCGTAGCGAACTAGAACGCTTTGGCAACGCCAACGGAGCTGTGCGTGACATTGGCATCCGTCGCGCCCGTGTCAGCCAACTCTTCTTTGTCGGGCTAGGTATTGCCACCACGCTGGGGACCGCCCTGATCTACTGGGCTGGCGGCTATCTTGTGCTGATCGACGAACTGACCGTCGGAACCATAGTTGCCTTCGCCGCTTACCTTTCACGGCTCTACGGCCCCATTTCGGCCTTGACTAATGTACAGGTGGAGTTTGCCACGTCAATGGTCAGCTTTGAGCGTGTCTTTGAATATCTGGATAAGCCCATTGAAATTGCCGATATCCACGAGGCGCGCTCATTGGAAAGCGTGGCCGGACATGTGCAATTTAAGCAGGTCAATTTCACCTATGGCACAACCGATACGGATCATTTAACGGATCATTTAACGGACCATCTACCTGATGAAGAACCTGATACAGATGAGGATTCGCCCAAGAAAGAGCGGCTGTGGGCATTGGAAAATGTCTCGTTTGAGATATTGCCCGGTCAATTGGTGGCAGTTGTCGGGCCTAGCGGTGCAGGCAAGACCACCATTACCTATCTACTACCCCGTCTCTATGACCCAACTCAAGGGCGTATCCTACTCGATGGACATGATTTGCGCGATGTCACACAAGAGTCAGTGGCCCGTCAAATTGGCATTGTCCCCCAAGAGACCTATCTCTTTCACGACACCATCCGTGCCAACCTGCTCTATGCCAAGCCTGATGCCACGCAGGATGAACTGGATGCAGCCTGTCGTGCCGCCAACATCTATCCGCTCATCACCAGCCTTGACGATGGTTATGACACCGTTGTCGGTGAGCGCGGCTATCGACTCAGTGGTGGTGAGAAACAACGTATCGCCATCGCCCGTGTCATCCTCAAGAATCCGCGTATTCTTGTCCTGGATGAAGCCACAGCGCATCTCGATTCACAGAGTGAAGCCCTGATTCAAGCGGCACTGGAGCCGCTCTTTGAAGGGCGCACCAGCCTTGTCATTGCACATCGGCTCTCCACAATTCTGGCCGCAGACAAAATTTTGGTATTAGACCAAGGGCGACTGGTAGAGGTAGGGGTACATGATGAATTGATTGCAAGAGATGGGTTGTATGCACATCTGTATGAAACACAATTTGCAGTAGCATAAAGCTCTTCCCTCATATGCTGGGTTGCGAAAAAATAGTATCGCAGGTAGGCTACCTGCGCCACAGATAACCAATCTGTGATACGGGTCTATGCGCCCCTATGCAACAAGGACAGTATCGCAGGTAGGCTACCTGCGCCACAGATAATCAATCTGTGATACAGGTTTCACTTGCCTATTCAACGAAAAAATGATTGACAAACAGGAAATCTTTGCTATACTGAAAGTGTGCAGCAGGCACATTAATAGATAATCACAGCAGGTTTATTTAGGATACTTTTTATAAATATATGCATAATTGTAGTAGGCGAAATATCACTTCTCAAAAGGGTTCAGCAATACCTTGGTATAAGTGTGTCTACTGGCAAGAGTATTATGTAAAGTATTGTATGTAAGTACTGCTAATTATTACGACTGAACGAACAAGAGCCGTGGGCGCATTTTTGCAATGCCTCACGGCTTTTTTTGATCTCATTAATTAATTGTATACAGGAGCATGAAACATGTTGAAAGTCGCTTTGGAGACTGGTCGGTATTTAATTATTCAACCCATCGCGCAGCAGATACACCCGCTGCTGACAAACATTCATGGGAGGATTCCCAATGCGTATAACAAGTTTACAAAATCAGCATATCAAAAATGTGGTCAAATTACATCAACGTCGTCATCGTGATCGGCAGGGAAAGCTAATCATCGAGGGCTATCGTGCAGTGTTGCGTGCGATTGAAAACGGCTATCCACTGGAGACACTGTATATCTGTCCATCGCTGTTCTTTGGCAAAAATGAACCTTGGCTGATTGAGTCAGTCCGGAAGACAGGCGTACAGGTGATTGATGTGGCCGAACCAGCCTTTCTGAAAATGGCCTATCGACAACGCCCTGAAGGGTTGCTGGCCGTGGCGTCACAAGTGCGTCATGCGCTGATAGAGCAACAAACTGAATCTAATGGGTTCTATCTCATTGCCGAATCCATTGAAAAGCCTGCCAACTTGGGGTCGATTCTACGCACAGCGGATGGGGCAGGGGTCAACGCCACCATTGTCTGCGATGCCTGCACAGATATTTTCAACCCCAACGTCGTACGCGCCAGTGTGGGGACGTTCTTCAGCGTTCCTGTCTGGGAGGCATCCACTGCCGAAACCATTGATTGGTGTCAAGCACAGGGTATCGTCACCTTGGCAGCGACACCCCAGGCAGACAAGCTCTACACCGAGGTGGACATGACAAAGCCAATTGCCATCGTGGTTGGGACAGAGCAGTATGGGTTGAGCGAACAGTGGTTAACGTGTGCAGATGCGCAGATTAAGTTACCGATGTTTGGACAAGTCAACTCGTTGAATGTGGCGATTGCGGCGAGTTTGTTATTGTATGAAGCGGTGCGGCAGCGGAGAGAAGAGTGATGAGTGATGAGTGATGAGTGATGAGTGATGAGTGATGAGTGATGAGTGATGAGTGAAAAGTTAAACAATATCATTATCTGGCAATTGGTATTACATCGCAACAGTTTCTACCGAGTGGGGTTATAATCTAACGAATTAACATTGAGCATGATGAAAGGGCGAGGTGTTGAGTCGTTGAATCATGAAGGATGCCGATTATGGACAGTGAAATGTTGATAAAATAGTGTTAGTACACTCACTCTTCACTCTTCACTCTTCACTCTTCACTCTTCACTCTTCAACCCTTCAACGTTTATATAAGGAGAATGTACTATGGGTTCAACCCGCGGTTTATTTGAAGGCAAAAAAGGATTGGTCTTTGGCGTTGCCAATAAGAATTCGATTGCATGGGGAATTTCCCAAGCACTGCACGAGGAAGGTGCATCGCTTGGGTTTACCTATGCAGGTGAGGTCCTGAAGAAACGTGTGGAGCCATTGGCCGCCAGCTTGAATAGTCCATTTGTGATGGAATGTGATGTCACGGATGAAGCCGCCATTGATGACACATTTGAAAAAGTCAAAGAGCAGTTTGGCACAATTGATTTCTTGGTCCATTCGGTTGCCTATGCACCACGTGAAGAGTTGGGTGGCCGCTTTGTCGAGACATCGCGTGAGGGGTTTAAGGTGGCAATGGATATTAGCTGTTATAGCTTGGTTGCATTGGCAAATCGGGCGCGTACACTGATGCCTGATGGTGGCAGCATCATTGCCATGACCTATTATGGTGCGGAAAAAGTCACACCTAACTATAACGTAATGGGTGTCGCCAAGGCGGCCTTGGAAGCATCAGTGCGCTATCTTGCGTGGGATTTGGGGCAGGATCAGATTCGTGTGAATGCGATTAGTGCGGGGCCAATCAAGACATTGGCGGCTTCGGGCGTGAGCGGATTCCGCAAGAGCCTGAATTATGTGGGTTCGGTTGCGCCGATGGGCAATGTCACGCAGCAAAACATTGGCGACGCTGCGCGCTTTTTGTTGAGCGATTGGTCAACGGGTATTACGGGTGAAGTGTTGTATGTTGATGGTGGCTTTAATATTATGGGCGCACCGGATACGGACACAATGTAACCAAAAACAAAAAAGTCTGAGTCATATGACTCAGACTTTTTTGTTTTTGGTTACATTGTGTCCGTATCCGGTGCGCCCATAATAT
>JBCCFC010000168.1:0-14999 GCA_039029935.1 Chloroflexota bacterium | reverse complement strand
TAAAATTCGCTTTTCCACCGAACCCCTCTTCGCTGATTGTAAGGAGGATGGCTTTCGCCTTCACAAGTCTCGCCTTAAGAATCCTCAGCGTCTTAGTCGGCTTTTTCTTGCCGTTTCCGCTTCCTATCTCTGGATGACTGTCCTCGGGGCTTGGGCTTTTGTCTCTCAGGATACCAATCAGGTTGACCGATCCAACCGCCGTACTCTCAGCATCTTCAAGACTGGATGGCGATGGTTCAAACGCCAACTCAAATTGGGACACTTTGTCTCCTTTTCTCTCCTTCTCCCTCCTTTATTTGACTTTCCCAAACTTAAATATACCAAACCTTAGCTCTACCTAACCTTTAGCTTGCAGGTAAAATGTCTGCAGGGTAGTGAAATTTTCTAAAAAAGTTTCATCTATATGCAGAAACTATGTGAATATGAGAGCAATAATACATCAAATTTGGGGCATCAGACTCCGGATTTACACCGTATTTACAAGAAAACCCTCCGGCAATACTCTGAAACTCTTTGGGAACATTCTGATATCTTATAAAAACATTAAAATATCCATCAATAACATACAAATATTTTCATCACATACGACACCACTCATCCTGCAATCAATTGGCTACCATCGCTGCCAGCACGGCTTGACCTTTTTCTGCTGTTGCCTAAGTCGCAGACCTGATGATACCACATGGTGTGGCACTGCGGGGCCAACGAACCAACTTCATCAGTCCTCACCCTTTGAGCAAGTCAACTTTGAGGAATTTCGTCAGTTCCCTGTATAACTCTACTCTCCAAACAAAGATTGCGCGCTATCTTGTTGGTTGCTATAATACAAATCAATAAGCAATCCATTAATACAGGGAAAACCGAATCAATGACATTGATAAGTCTATAGCGTTAAGAGATAAGAGTTGGGGTCCTAATCTTCTTTTCTCTGCGCTCTCTGCGGTTAAATTTTTTAAGGCTATATACATGAACGAATTTATGGAACGCAAAGTCAAGCTGACTTGGCACGAACCCAAGTCTAGCTATGACGTGGTGATTGTGGGCGGTGGCGGTCATGGCTTGGCTGCGGCCTATTATCTAGCGACACATCATGGCATCACCAATGTGGCGGTGCTGGAGCGCAAATATATCGGCGGGGGCAATTCTGGGCGCAACACCACTGTGATCCGTGCCAACTATGGCATCCCCGAAGCGGTAAAATTTTATCAGCGTAGTGTCGATTTGTATGCCAATTTAGAGGATGAAACCGACCGCTGGATCATGCACAAGACCAAGGGCATTTTGTGGATGGCGCACACCGAAGCGGGTATTCGAGTAGAACGGGCGCGGGCACAGGTCAACACGGCGTTTGGATCCAAAACAGACTATGTGACACCCAAAGAGATTTTGGAAATCTGTCCACAAATTGATATTACAGGCGGTGGTGAATGGCCCGTTATGGGGGCATCGTATCACCATGCAGGAGCGACCGCTCGCCATGATCGCGTGAACTGGGCGTTGGCTGAGGGGGCGATGCGGCATGGTGTGCATGTGCATCAGCGTACAGAGGTGACGGGGCTACAGATGGAGGGCAACCGTGTCGTCGGTGTTGAGACCAATTGGGGACCTATCGCAGCGGGCGTGGTGATGTCAGCCGTTGGTGGACATGTAACTACATTGGCATCTATGGCGGGCCTACGTCTCCCCATCCGCACCCATCCACTACAAGCCTTTGTCACCAACCACTATGCGCTAGACTTTCACCCCATCGTCGCGTCATTGGACCTAACCTTCTATGTCTCGCAAACCGCACGGGGCGAAATGTTGATGGGTGCAGAGATTGACCCGCAGCCCAGCTATTCCTATCGTTCAGGCCATCACTTCATCCAAACCTGCTCACACCGCGCCATGACGCTGCTCCCCTTCCTACGCAATTTGCGTATCCTGCGTCAATGGACAGGCGTCTGCGACATGAGTCCAGACTATTCACCCGTGATGGGCAAAACGGGTGTCGAAAATTTCTATATCACCACAGGCTGGGGCACATGGGGCTTCAAGGCCATCCCCGCCAGTGGTGAGCAGATGGCTCAACTGATTGCAACAGGGGAAACGCCAGAATTGATTGCACCGTTCTCGTTGGACCGTTTTGCCAAGGACCGTACGATGGCTGATCGCGGGTCAGCGGGGACGCATTAGTGGGAGGTCGGTATTCAGTGGGTCGGTAGGTCGGTATTCGGTATTTGACGACTGAATACCGACCTACTGACCTACTGACCTACTGACTCACTGACCTACTGACCTACTGACTATAGATTACCAAATGAAGGAGAACTATCATGACAACAGGCATCGCAGACACAAAAATAACACCATCACAAACTATTGATGAACGAGTTTTTGACGATGGCTCATCAGAAACCTACATGCAAGGCTTGTACAATTTTAATGGCATTGCCTATGGTGTTAACCGTTTTGAGGACATCACCGATGAGCATATTGCCCATTTTCACGATCAAGGCTATCTGGTGATCCACAACGCTTTTAACCAGACCGAAGTGCAAGATGGACTTGATGGTCTGATGGATTTGCTAGACGGCTCCAGCCCAGACTTTAAAGGGGTCATGTATGAGAAGGCATCTCAGGGCATTGATGTCAAATCCATGCCCGCCGAACAAAAACAGAACTATGTGCGCAAGTTTATGTGGTTTGTCGAGCATGACCGTCGCCTCAAAGCTCTCTCTGAGCATCCCAAATTGATGGCCGTTCTTAGCCGCATATTGGACGATGCACCAGACCTCTTCCAAGACATGGCACTGCTTAAACCACCGCATATTGGCCGCGAAAAGCCTTGGCATCAGGACCATGCGTACTTCAATTTGCCACTGGAAACCACTGTGGTTGGGGTATGGATTGCATTGGATGAGGCCACGACCGAGAATGGCTGTATGGTCATCAACCCAGGCACAAACCGTCGCGGTCCTGTTGTCCATTTCCGTCGTCGTGATTGGCAAATCTGTGACACCCATGTCAACAATCAAGGCGCGTTGGCCGTGCCGCTCAAGCCGGGTGGATGTCTGCTTTTCCATAGTTTTATCCAGCATGGCACACCGACCAACCGCACTGATATGCGCCGTCGGGCTGTGCAGTATCATTATAAGCCTGCCGGTGTAGATAAAATTGGGCCAGATTTGCGCTTGGAGACGTTTGGGTCTGAGGGTAAGGATGTGACCTGCTAAAATTTGTTCTCATCGCATAGAAAAGTATAACATCAGCCAGAAGACACGCTCAGATTCTGGCTGAAAGCTGATGGCTGATTCGCTGAAAGCTTTTTAAAATTGTGTCTCGGTTTGACATATTTGTGCCACAATTCGCCGCTATCATGGGCAGTGTGAGGAACAAACCTCACAGCCAAGACTGGCAAACGAAGAGTCTATACATGATAAAGGAATATAAGGTAAATACAATGACAAATATGAAATCGAAACTAACAGCAACGAATCTTGTGGTAGCGACAGCATTGATTGCGGGGCTTGTCGCTGGAAGTTGGCAATGGGCTGGTGCACAGCAGGGTTCTCAGGAACCTACGACGGAAGCAAGTCAACCTGCGGATGACTATGATGCCTTCTATGAAGATGACTTTGAAGACTATGATGATGGTATGGCATCCATCGCCTCGCTCATTGGCATTGATGAAGAGACGTTGTGTAATGAGTTGGATGCGGGTAAATCTATTGCGGAGGTTGCGCAGGCCAACGGTGTTGACCCACAGACCATCATTGATGCGCTGGTCGCCGAAGAGCAGGCATTCATTGACGAGTTGGTCGCTGATGGTGAGATCACGGCTGAGGAAGCTGGCGAATGGTCCGCAGAGTTGGCGGAGATGATCGCCTTTGATGTCAATAGCAGTTATGTAGACCCATTTGTGGTCGCTGCACAGACCATTGGCATTGAACCAGATACGCTCTGGAATGAGTTAGACGCAGGTAAGACAGTTGCCGATATTGCACAGGCCAATGGCGTCGAGGTACAAGCGGTTGTTGATGCAGCCATCACTGCTGAGAATGCGATGATCGACCAAGAGGTCGCCGCTGGATTCATCACCGAGGAAGAATCGCAGGAATGGCGTGCTGAGGTCAACGAATTTGTCAATGCTTCTGTCAACATGACGCTGGACGAGCTTGACGCTCAGTTCATGGATGAGTGGGATGAAGAGGGTTTTGAGGACTATGATGATAGCATGGCCTCTATCGCTACACTGATTGGTGTTGATGAAGAGACGCTGTGGAATGAGTTGGATGCAGGTAAATCTGTGGCAGAGGTTGCGCAGGCCAATGGCGTTGACCCACAGACCATCATTGATGCACTGGTTGCAGAAGAGCAGGCATTCATTGATGAACTCGTAGCTGATGGCGAAATCACGGCGGAGGAAGCGACCGAATGGTCAGCCGAAATGGCCGAAATGGTTGCCTTTGATGTCAATAGCAGCTATGCGGCCCCATTCGTGGTCGCTGCACAGGCCATTGGCATTGACCAAGAGACGCTGTGGAATGAGTTAGACGCAGGCAAGACAGTTGCTGAGATTGCACAGGCCAATGGTGTTGAGGTACAAGCCGTTGTCGATGCCGCCATCGCTGCTGAGAATGCGATGATTGACCAAGAGTTGGCCGCAGGGTTCATCACCGAAGCCGAGGCACAGGAGTGGCGTGATGAGGTCAACACATTTGTCAATGATGCTGTCAACATGACGCTGGATGAACTTGACGCTCAATTCATGGATGAATGGGACGAAGAAGAGTGGGATGACGGTGACTGGGATGATGAAGACACATCTGGTTCAAATACATTTCGTGGCTAATTCCTAGCATCTGTTGGTAAAGATAGATAATTAATCAAATGCGATGCTCATGATGGGCATCGCATTTGTGTTTTCATGTTGCGTAGGCATCTTGCCTGCGCTGTCTAGGTTTGACTGTGAGGCTGAATCATGAGTGGTACGATATTGATTGTCGAAGATGAAGAACGGATTGCCCATTGGGTGAAGATGTATTTTGAGCGAGCGGGGTTTACCGCCGAGGTTGCCCATGATGGGTTGACAGGATTGGACCTAGCGCGCACTCTTATGCCCGACCTGATTATCTTGGATTTGATGTTGCCGGAGATGGATGGTATGGAGATTTGCCATATCTTGCGTGGCGAATCGGATGTCCCCATCATCATGCTGACAGCCAAGGGCGCACAGCCAGACCGCATTGATGGATTGGAGAGTGGGGCCGATGACTACATCGTCAAGCCCTTTGACCCCGAAGAGGTGGTGGTCCGTGCCAAAGCTGTGTTGCGTCGTGTCAAGGGCAGAGTGCAGCAGACCTTGACCAGTGGCGGCGTTACCATTGATGAAAGCACACAGAGTGTCACCATCAATAATCAGCCGATTAAGGTTAGCAACGCTCAGTTTGCCATCCTCGCGACCTTTATGCGTCACCCCAACCAAGTGCTGACACGCGATCAACTCATTGAGTTGGCCTTTAACAACGACTTTGACGGCTTTGACCGCGCCATCGACAGCCACATTCGCCGTCTGCGCAAACAAATTCACATCGACGGTCATCAGCCAATCCAAACGGTCTATGGGGCTGGCTATAAATTTGTGCCATAAGGAGCATCGCATGAAATGGCAGATGTCTTTACATTGGCGGATTCTGGGCTCATTTATCCTCATTGTCCTCCTCACCGTGCTGCTGAGTTTTGGTGTGGCCTACTGGTCAACACAATCACAGCTTACAAATTTTACCAGAGAAATCGCATCGGAAGAAGCCAATCAGTTGGCACGCACCTTAAGCCAGGGATATACATTTGCGGGTGGTTGGGCGACATTGGAACAGGTTCTTTTTGAAACAGGCTACTTTTATGATGAGGTATTAGTTGAAGAATGGCTCTTTGAGATTGTCCCCGTCGATGACACGGACATAGCGTTTGACCCTGAGATAGCTGAGGGTGCCTTTGAGTTCTTCTATCAAGAACCAGTACGCGTTGTTGTGGTTGACCTTGATGATACCGTTTTAATGGATAGCTTTTTTGAGTTTGAAACGGGCGATATTGCAACCACGTTGGATGGGCAAAGAGCGACCGTGATTGATTTACGCACCGAGCAACCTGTCGGGTCTGTCTATGTCAATGTGGATCGCGACTTCTTGGCTTCAGAATCGGCAACCTTTCTTGAGGATACGCTCTATACAACGGCCAGTGGTGGTCTGCTCACCATTATCATCGCCCTCTTACTGGCGATCTGGCTATCACAGCGCATCACTGCTCCTGTCACTGCGCTCACCCAAGCGACCCAAAACCTCGCCCAACATGGCGATACCCAGCTTTTGCCCGTCACCTCATCCGACGAACTTGGGCAGATGAGCGCGGCCTTTAACCAGATGACGAGCGCGCTGCAAACCCAACGTGATCTGCGCAAACGGCTGATCAACGATGTCTCGCACGAACTCAATACACCACTGAGTGTGATTCAACTGGAAACCAAAGGACTGCGTGATGGCTTTCAGTCATCTGATGAAGCCGCCGACCACATCATGGAAGAGATCAACCGCCTGCGCACACTGGTGCATGATCTCAACTGGCTGGGGGAAACCGATTCTGGTGAGTTGCGCATGACCTTGGAGCCATATTCGCTGACACAGTTACTTGAAACCGAAGTTGAGCGATGGCAGGTGCAGGCACAAGCACAAGAGACCATATTATCCCTACAGCCATTGCCTCTACAACCATTGTCTCAATTGCCCCCACTCAACCTCGACCCCATGCGCATGAGCCAAGCCATCGGCAATCTGCTCCGCAATGCGCTGCAACACACAGCAGTGGGTGAGCATGTAACCGTTTCCATGACCCAAACAGCATCGCATGTAACTGTGACTGTGGCCGATGAGGGCGTTGGCATTGACCCCACAGATTTGCCTCATCTCTTTGAGCGTTTTTACCGTACTGACCAGTCACGAAGCCGTGGGACAGGCGGCTCTGGTTTGGGGCTTGCGATTACGCGTACCATTATTGAGGGGCATCATGGGACGATTGAGATTTTTAGCGATGGGGTTGGACAGGGAACACAGGTTTGTTTTTCCTTGCCACTTTAATATTCGTCTGCTTCAATTCTACCAGGGTTGTTTCATCGTTAACATTCTCCAAATAACGTGAACCGAATCAATTTTGTCAAAAAGGCTTGACAACAATAATCGTATACAGAACGCACATATCCTACAGATTACATCACAATAAAAAAGGGGATGTAGATTTCTGATCTGCATCCCCTTTTTTGGTTATGTTATGCTATTGTCAGTGAGTCTGATTTCTATGTGACTTCATCATTTACTGCGTCACAATCGGCATAAATATCTCAACATCCGGCTCAAAGTCAGCCTCATCCTCCATCAGATCCTCCAAGCCCATGCTTTCGAGCCTGTCGGCATCCTCATCGGTGACTTCTTCGCGATTATTGACGAGATTCACAATGGATGCGCCAACTGCAAAGGCATCTGGCCGTTCATCGTCAAAGTCAGCGGCAGCACTGTCCCAGTAGAGGTCAAAGGCACAGGTTGCATCTTCACCCACTGAGCCAGAGACGCAGTAGATAAAGTCCTCGGTGTCACCGTCACGACCATTGACCTCATAGTCGCCTCTGGTGGTGAGGTGTAACGTATCGGTTGCGGCATCAACCCACACGCCCCAGACATCCTCATCTGCGACACCAGAGAAACCAACATCAGAGCCGTCAAAGTACACGGACCATGTACCAGCGGTATCCTCGCCTGTGCTGGTGACAGTGAAGCGCAAGATATCTTCATCACTCGCAGAGCCACCAAGCCCTGTCACGGATGCACTGCCACTGGTACTGATGAGCAGGTCGCCATTCTCCAACACGCTAATCGCATCCACATCTTCGCTGTTGGCCTCAAGCTCTACATCAGAACCGTCAAAGTACATTGACCATGTGCCTGATGTGTTTGCACCAAATGAGCCAGTGAAGGCGAGAATGTCAGAGTCATCGACTGTGTCTAAATTCTCATTAATATCGCTCATGTCAAATGGCGCCTGTAAACTGACCAGAATGGTGCTGCTGTCAAGGATGGCAAAGGCGTCGACGTCAGCACCGCCAATATCGGCATCAGAGCCATCAAAGACCATCGTCCAGACATCATTGGCTGCATCGTAATGCAGGATATCCTCATCACGGAACGAAACGCCACCAACTGAGCCACCGCTAGTTGAGCTGACATAGAGCAGATTATCAACTGGCTCTGGCTCATCGGTTGGTTCAGGTGTCGCCGTAGCCGTCGCTGTTGGGACAGGTGTATTGGTTGGAGGTACATCAGTGGCCGTTGCCGTTGGTTCTGGCGTTGATGTCGGCGCAGTTGTGGCCGTTGGTTCTGGTGTCGCAGGAGGTTCACCACCACCATTACAGGCAACCCCGTTCAAGGTGAAATTGATAGCTGGTTCGTTTGCCCCGCTATAGCCAGCGGTAAAGCCGATACCAGTCAGGGTTGCACCGTTAGCAATGACCCTGTTCCAATCCTCACTATTGCTAACTGTAACCGTTGTACCGCTTTGGCTAAAGCTGGCATTCCAATGCCCTTGTACCTGTTGGTTGCCTGTGAATTCCCACATGACAGTCCAGCCATCAATATCAGCCCCGGTCTGGTTGGTGATAGACAGTTCTACTTTGAAACCATTACCCCAATCCTCTGTGATATGATAGTCAATCGTACACTGGCCCGGTACAGGCGTATTGGTCACAGTCGGTGTATTAGTGACAGTCGGTGTTTCTGTCGGTGTAGGTGAAGGACCATCGGTTGGGGTATTGGTCGGTGTTGATGTCGGGCCAGGTGTATTGGTTGGTGCTGGTGTATTGGTTGGTGCTGGCGTTGGCTGTGTGCCATCCGGCTCTGTCCCCCAAATCAGCACATCATTCTGATAGAGCGTGATCTTGTCAACCGTAACCAAATTACCATTTGTCCCTAGCCCTTCAGAGGACCAATCATTGGAACTATCCCATGTGCCTGTGGTCGAAAAGTTGACATCAAGCTCTTTGCGGAAGGTTTCGCTGCTGTGTGGATAAATCTGTGTGCTGCCACAATCCATTTCTACATAATAGATGTCACCACTGTAGAGAACAGGACCCGTTGGCGATGTATCACACTGGTTGTAGTGAGAGGCGACTGAGATGTCGCTGATGCTGCCACCATCCAGTGTAAAGTAGTAGCGGAATTTCAGGTTTTCGGCGATGCGCGCAGGCCATGCCGATTGATTGAAGATGCGTACTTTGAGGTTAAAGGCATTGTTATTGCTCGATGCAATCGCCCCTTGTACATAAATTTCATCATCCTTGACCTCTGGCTGTGGGAAGTTATCCAACGGCTGTACGTCAAATCTTTCAACCAATCCCGCCAACGCACCTGTAAAGCCAGCGTTATAGTCTGTCGCAACCTCATTTTGAATATAATCGCCGCGATCATCTGTGTAATTATCACTTTGATTCGGGCCACCCACCAACGCACCATACAGAATGTGACGGCTGTCGGCTGGTTCATTGATATTGTTGGACCATGCACCATGCGCTGTGCGGTGATGTGGATTCAGCGGTGGATTGTTGCCAAAGCCGACCACATAGCTACTGCTGCGTGGATTGTCACCCAACATGTAGTTGACTTGGTCTAGGGCAAAGTTGTAATAGCGGTCAACCAATACACTGTCGCCACCGTTGTTACTGAGCCAGTCGCTGTAGACCAAGGCCAAGAATGATGTGTTGGCCGCATAACGCAGTGAACCCCATTGGTCCAACCACGCCAATCCGCCAGGTGTGTAGTTTACCTGTCCGCCGTTGTAGCCAACGGTCCAGTAGTCAAGATGACGTTCTGCGTTTCGCATGTACTGATTATCACCCGTCAATTGAGACAATAGGACAAATGAACCGTAGGACTTGTCATCCCAAGCGTGTGCCCACAAAAAGTCACTTGACATGTCGTCATATTCGACCAAGGCCATTGACAGATAGGTGGAGCCATCATAGCCAGTGTCTATGGCTAAATTGGCACGGTGCAACCACAACGCACCCCAGACCAACTCATCCGTATAGCCAGAGAAGGAACGGTAGTAACCAGCCGCATCGGTGATACAGTCAGAGTAACTACGTCGGTAAGTGTTGGCAAAATCATAGAGTGCTTCCGCCTTGGTCAATAGCAAATCAGCATAGGCCGTGTCACCGCTTTCATGGAAAACCATCGCTGATGCCGCCATTGCCGCTGCCGTTTCACCCGTAAGATCAGAGCCGCCACAACTGGTGTCTACCTTATAGGCAGGTCGTTCCATTGTCATCATCTCTGCCGAACCCCACCAGCCGTGATCAACGCCACCATTGCCCACCTGACCATAAAATTCATATTCATTCGGTCTGTCGTCGGTGAATGCCTTGAGAAAATAGTCCGTTGACCATTGAAGGGCATCCTGAATTTCATCCAGTTGACCAATCGAAGTATAGCCATCGCGGTATTCGATGGCACCCCATGCCAACATTGTGGTCATGGATGCCATCGGGAAGCCAAACTTCACATGGTCGCCCGCATCGTAGTAGCCACCTGTGAGGTCATGCCCCACATCTGAGCCATCATCCATAGCCGAGTTTGCGCGCCACTCGACACGATTGTCGGCTGGCAGTTCGCCCGACCGCTGCACTTCATAGAAGAAGAGCGATTTCTGCAATACCTCCGCATAGTTATATGCTGCTGTCTGCTGTGGATTGGCCGCGCTTGCCTCTTCATAGGGCATAAACTGCTGGACCAATAACGCAATCATGACGATAACCAATGCGCCACTGCCAATGGGGACAAGCCATGATGGTCTATGCCATGCAGTTTGTTGTCCAGAACGTTTTTCTTTGTACTGTATCCGTTTCATCTGTTTTTGCATCTCTTTCCGCTCCTTGTGATATTTCATCAATGGTCTTTTGATGAAAGCTAACCTAGTTTGAATGGTTCTTGTATGATTCTAAGAAGTCATTCAAGTTTCCTTAATTTTTTCTTACCTGAATGGATTATACTTGAAGTTTCTCTAAGTCAAAAATCTTAGATTTTAAAGTTTGCACTAAATTAGCGATTGAAAGGAAATTGTAATCCTGAGATGGTTAAATAAGATACACAAAAAAAGAAAATGGTGGGGACTTGTTTATATGTCTATAAACAATGGTGGAACATTCCTCGAATTTGGATGAAAGTTGAAATTAATAGGTATGAGGTGGTTAGAGTGGCCCAATAGATTGAGAAGTGCCCAAATTTTACAAAACTTGGGCATTCCTCAGCCTATTGGACCACTCTGGTGGTCTCGATCTTTACTCAGCCAAGGCAACCTATGGCTTATTCAACGCCAAACTTAAAAATTGTCGTTTGTTCATAGCGATTGCCCGGTGTCAATACAGGTGACGGAAAGTTTGGCTGGTTGGGTGAGTCGGGATAAATCTGCGTTTCCAAACAAAATCCATAGCGTTTTTGATAGGATGCGCCGCCCTTGCCCGTCATCGGTGTCATCATGTTCCCAGCATAAAATTGGACACCTGGCTGTGTGGTGTAGACTTCGAGTACACGCCCTGTTGTTGGCTCCACCACGCGCGCGGCGAGTGTATCCAGTCCATCTGTGTTGTTCAGCACCCAGTTGTGGTCATAGCCCAAGCCAAACTGTAGCTGCTCATTGGCATCATCAATGCGCGTACCGATGGCGGTTGGCTGACGGAAGTCCATGGGTGTACCTGTGACATCGCGAATTTCACCAATGGGGATCAGTGTCTCATCAATGGGTGTGAAGGCATCGGCGTTGAGCATCATCTCATGTCCCAATACATTTCCTGTTTCTTCAGAGGCCGCGCCCGCAAGATTAAAGTAGCAATGATTGGTCAAGTTGATGATCGTTGGTTTGTCAGTGGTTGCCGCATAGTCAATACGCAGACTGTTATCGTTGCTCAGTGTATAGACGACCTCGACATCAAGTGTCCCCGGATAGCCTTCTTCACCATCCGCGCTCTGGTAGGTCAATGTCAACACTGCGGCTGTGTTGGTGACGCTGGTATCGGCATCCCAGACAACTTTATCAAAGCCGCAGATGCCGCCGTGCAGATGATTGTCGCCGTTGTTTTGCGCAATTGGATAAGTCACGCCATTGAGCGTGAACTGCCCCTTGGCGATGCGGTTGGCATAGCGGCCAACCAATGCACCAAAGAATGGGTGGCCTGCTAAGTATTCGTCAAGCGTGTCAAAGCCGAGTGCAATATCGGCCAAGTTGCGATCACGATCTGGTGTCATAAGCGAGACGATGATGCCACCATAGTTGGTGATTTTGACTTCCACGCCATTATCGTTGATCAGCGTAAATAAGTCTGCCTGTCGGCTTGATTGGACTGGATGGCCTGTTGTTTGGCCGTATGGTTGTTGATTAATATTCATGGTTTCTATAGTTCAAATGGATTTATAATACGAATCGAATTTTGGATAAGTTGATTGTGTTGCATATCTTCCGAATATAGAATGCTGCAATCATTCATCAGGGCTGTTGCAAGCAAAAGACTATAATTTTATTATTCTCTACAAAATCGAAAAAAGCCTTTTTGCGCAGTTCAACGTCTAGGTCAACATCATTATCTGTATTTTGATGCATGTGACCATTGCGCGAAAATGATGGTGTCTGTATAAATTGAGCAATATCGAACAATTCTGGTGGCTGTCTCTCATGATCGGATTGACCGTTCATAAAAAGCACATTGCTGTCCGCATCTAATGATCTATAATTTATTGTATAGTTAATCATGTCAAGTTTATTTACCACTTGATGCAAATCTTGCGTTATTTGTTTCATACGTTTCTGCATGGCAAGATACTCTTCATAATCGAGGAGAAACTGTGACAAAAAATCTCCTATTTCATCCTCTTTCGTGTGTTGAAGTAGCACTTTACAGGCTGCATTATCAAGTGCAACCGAGATTGTGGTTTTTGTTTCGTCTTGTATTTCTTGCATTTTTCTCTACCTCCAAATATCATACAAAGGCAAATACCAATTCATTATGTAGGAATTTGCATAATGTGTCAATCTAATAGCTCCTAAATTTATGATATTTTATTCATAGATAAGGAGTTAACAGAGGGCTACATAGTAGCAGCAGTTAGATAGGCTAGCACACCGACAGATGTGGTTCCAGTCGGTCGCTCTGTGGCTCAGGATTAAGGGTAGTGGAAACGCGAAGGTGTTCTGAGCATAACAAACCTATTTAACAATCTCGAGGAGCAACTCACTCTAGCTAACAGGAGGTCGTAAAGACAAATGTGTTAGCACAGACACCTCGAAAGGGGTGTCTGTCACCCAATTTCAGTCTGAATGAGCGTCTATACAAAACCATAGAACACTATATTTCTAGAGAATGGTTACAATACATAAAAAGGCAGTTTGGATGACGAGTGGCAGTAACAACATGGATGCGAAGATGAATAGAAATGATATGGCAGCGGTTCAATCGCATGGTTCCGAAGTCAAGGTTCGCAGCGATTTAGACTTAACCCCCCTTGATCTACATGGCGATCCGGTTCTTGGTTTTTTTGGGCCAGAGTCGGTTAGCTGGCAGGTCGCACGGGAACGATTTCTCTATCTGGCGGGAATACGGACATTGTTGATGCAGGTGGCGCACCCTCGGATTGCACGGGCAGGGGTGGAACATAGCAATTTCTATATCGATCCGGTCGGACGTTTTCAGCGGACCTTTGCCACCGTCCATGCAATGGTCTTTGGCACACAGCAACAGGCCATCCATGCCGCAGACAGACTCTATGCGATTCATCAGCAAATCAAGGGACCATTGGCCGTATCGCCACAGGGGCAAGATGAATATGTGGATATTCACGCCAATGCTAATACCAACCCTAATTCCAATTCTGATAATCAAGGTGTTTCTGTCGCCAATCTTCCCGACACGGGTTTGTATGATGCCACTGATTCGCATCTGCTGATGTGGGTCTATGCAACCTTGATCGATTCGGCGATTCTCATTTCGCAGCAGGTGGTTCCACCCGACCAATGGGTGGATTGGGACGCCTATTATCAGGAGAGCAAGAAATTTGCCCTGCTTTGTGGGGTCCAGCCAGATATACTGCCAGCTACGCGTACTGATTTTCACACATGGGTGCAAAACATGGTGGAGAGTGATGAGATCACCGTGACGCAAGAGGCGCGTCATATCAACAAGGTCCTGCTGACGGCCTCACCGATGTCACGTGTACTCAGCCCCGTCATGGAAGCATTGACAGCGGGGCTACTGCCGCCCAAACTTCGTGCTGCCTATGACTATCGCTGGGATGCACAGGTCGAACGTTCCTATGATCGCTATCTTTGGTGGACGCGTGTCCTACTGCCCTATGTACCGACACCCTTCCGCTATGTACGCGCCTATCATGGTGCGAATCAGCGTTGCCAGCAGTATCCGCTATCGGGTGTTCAGTAGGTCAGTGTGTCAGTAGGTCGGTGTGTCAGTAGGTCGGTGTGTCAGTAGGTCGGTGTGTCAGTAGGTCGGTTAATCAGTAGATCAGTAGTTAGCGACCGAATACCGACACACCGAATATCGACACACCGAATACCGACATACCGAATACCGACATACCGAATACCGACACACCGAATACCGACATACCGAATACCGACACACCGACCTACCAGCACACCTTTCAGACCTTAAAAATACGTCAGGTTTGCGCCTAATATACGGCCACCATCCGATCCTTCCCTGTAAGTAAATAGACAGGAAGTTTTGATTTGCGTAATGCTATACTCTGGACATAGAGACGTAGCTCATACAATCGACTGTACTTAAATACAACAAATCAAACGTTCAATCACTATATTTACTATCAGAGAGTCAATAGACGTAATGCTAAAACGAACATGGATTATACTGCTTTTTCTACTCACACTCATTTTCAATACCACGATCTGTTATGCGG
>JBCCFC010000167.1:0-15071 GCA_039029935.1 Chloroflexota bacterium | reverse complement strand
GTCAGCCATTATGTTGGTGAAGGCGCAGACCTGAGCATTGAGAAGACCGATAACGTTGACCCAGCCGATGCAGGCGACTCGCTCTTCTACACCATCGTCTACAACAACAATGGCCCATCTGACGCCACCAACGTGGTCATTGAAGAGACGTTGCCACTGGGCGTCCTGCTCAACGAAATCATCAGTCAAGACCCGGACATCGGTCTGCCAACACCGATTTGGTCTGCAGGCCAGCCATTTGTGCTGCGTTGGACGATTCCATCATTGGCGGCGGGGGCATCCGGTGAAATCGTGTTACACGTAGACACCGACCCCAGTCTGGAAGGGGCGACGATTGAGAATGTCGTCACCATCGACAGTGACACACCGGACAGCAATCCAGACAATAATGAGGACACGGAGCCAACCGACTTCCGCATCGGTGGCGTTGGCAACCCAACGGCGATTGAGTTATTGAGCTTTGCTGTGCGTGATTTGCCAGATGGTACGAAAGAAGTGCGTTGGGTGACGGGTGCGGAAATCAACACGCAGGGCTTCGACCTTTATCGCATGACGGGTGAGGCGGTGAGCTTTGATGCGGGTTCAGCGGCCCATATCACGAAAGGCGTCGAGATTGCTGGCAGCAGCGTCTTTGGCGGTGAATACCTCTTCATCGACAACAGTGCTGTGCCGGGTGTGACGTACACATACTGGTTGCTGGAAACAGAAATTAGCGACGATGTCAACACCTATGGGCCAGCAGGAGCCATGACAACTTTGAGTAGCACACCGAGTCAGTCAGGTAACAGTTTCTCGATTTTCTTGCCTGTTGTGCAACGATAAAACACGGTTGAAAGTGGATAGCCGATGGTGAATCGTGAATAGCGAACTATCAACTATCCACTTTCAACTTTTCACTTTCAACTCTTCACGTAAGTCAAACGGCTGATTTCTACTCAATTTATCTTCACAATCTACCATAATTTTTTTGATGACACTTTTGATGACGCTTTTGATGACACCGCTGTTGTATGCTGTCACGGTTGCTTACAGTCGATAATAAATCTGGCAAATTATGCTCTACACAAAATATCAAACAGAAAACAAAAAAATATTTCTCACTATATTGCAATTTTTTATTTGTAAAAAGTGTTAAGTTTTATTAAGGTTTTAAAGAAGGACATAGACCAGATGAATCAGACTACACAACAAAAAACAGAGGAAATCTATCACCGCTTTGGCCACAGCGTACGTACGATATGACGCGCCAACGATATAACACAGGCACAGTTAGCCAAGCAAGCAGGGATGAACAAGACCTATCTGGTACGCATTGAGTCTGGCGACAAGAATGTAACATTGAAAACCGCGCAAAAGGTGGCCGAGGATAACAGTATCAACTACATTGAAAATGCCCCAACTTACTCGACCCCGATTATCCCTTTCGTCTCCATCTCCTCTGTTATCACCTGTTGACGCTCATGGAAGAGCTGTGTGCAGACGTTCTTCTGTGCATTGCCTATGCGCAGTTGCATGAACTAGCCGACCTAATTGAAGATGAGACACGGAGAGAGTCCTGCCCTGCCCTGAAAACAAACGCGGTCATATGAGCCAAAGCAGATGAAAAAAGGGTAACCAAAACAAACACGCACTATATCTGCCCATATTGACATAATATTAAGTCTTATCTCGTTCATACTTTGATGTAGGCGGTCACCGCAACCCACATTCTATGCGAGATTAGATCGAACAATCACTGCACTCTGCTTACCAACTCCTTTGAACGCGTCATGGATGCTCCAAACTAGGTCCCTCATTGCCAACTTGAGCATCGGTAGCTGCGTATGCATACCCGAATTGAGCACAACCTGCCCTGCCCTGAAAAAAGCAAGGTCAAGAGTATGCAAAACAAGGCGCGTCAAATAGAACAGTATAGAAATCTACCCGATTAGTCAAAAAAACACGAAAGGGTGTCCAATCGTGTATCAATTATGAAAACGACTAAATCATGCTTGCGTCGGTTGTAAGTCAACCTCAAAGCCAAGTTGATTTAGTGTCTTAATAGCGCGTCTCTGCTCTCTCGAAATTTATTGTTCCACGGAATTTATCGATTTCTGGTGGCAATGTGCGTCTAGATTATATTCTTTTTCATCCTCCGTGGCGTATCACCATACATGAATATCTCTCTCACGCAACAGCCGACGATGATTTCGTCACGGCGTTGCGTCAACAACTGGAACTACACAACATCCAAACATGGGTCGATTCACGTAACCTACGTGGGGGTGATAAACTCCACAGTCAACCCGCCCTGGGTTAAAACCGCAGGGCTAATCAAAGACGCCCAATGAATTGGGCTTTTAAAGGTCTTTTACCTACCGCCAAAAGGCCCATTCATGGGTCGTCGCTATGTAGCACCGACCATTCACGGCGGTGTGGGTTTATACACATTTAATTTATGAACGCTCATTAGCACGCTAAGGTGGTGGCGCGCTTTCCATTGCTTAGGCATCGCTGCCTAGTCATATCTGGAGAATGTGCCAGAACACCGAGAGATTGTGCGGCTCTACAAGGATATGGTGACCAGTTGAGCGTTATCTGCGATTGTCATTAAGTCAAAATGGCTGAATCGAAATTTGACGTGATTGAGAGTTGTATATACAATATGGTCCATGTCTTTGAATCCAAAAGAAATACAAAGGATTTGTGGCGTTGCCGAGGAGGTTCTAACCGAGTGTACAGGCGCGCGTATACGCACCATTAGTCGTGTGGTAACACGAATCTTTGATGAGCATCTTCGCCCGTTAAACATCAAATTTACACAGATCAATATGCTTATCTTTATCACAGAAGCTGGCTCGATTTCACCACACCAGATTGCAACGGAACTTGGCTATGAGAAATCGACACTGACGCGGAATCTGCGAGTGTTGAAAGAACGTGGGTTTGTGGACAGCCAGCGTGGTGATTCGGGGAACCGCCTGCTTTTTCACACAACAACCACTGGATTTGAGTTGGTCCAACAGGCCGAGCTAGCATGGAGACAGGCACAGGCCGAAGTTACGTCCATCTTGGGTCAAGACATCACGGAGGCAATTCGGACTGCGTTTGATCGGATTCAAGAATACGAAAAAACACGGTAAGTTTTTATCAGTAGTGCAAAATTGCGCTACTTATTTTTTAGCAAGTAAGTTGCATATACAACTCAATGGTCTCATAGGAACACAGAAAGCCTGCGCAACCTACGAGACTAATTTTCAACATTAAAGTTGTATATACAACTTTCTTGCATCCCAATAGGAAAGGATAAAAATGATGATGAAGTTTACAAGATTTCTGCTTCTAGGTTGCATGGCAATGTTTGTCGCGTCATGCCAGCCAATTACAGCAGATGAGAGCCAACATTCTGCATCAGGTATTGCTGCGCCAGTCATTGCCGAAACAGGCATTGCTTATCCAGATGGCTATGAGACTGCGTTTGAAAACTATCTGAGCTTGGATCGTGTACAGAATCATGACCAAACCATCCGGCTCTTTGCCAATGATATCGCCATGCAAGGACCGGACGAGAGTGGGCTGCTGCCCTTTGGCTCTGTGCTTGTGGCCGAAGTCTACAAGGCAGTGTTAGATGAATCCGGTGAAGTCATGGTCTCTGCGCTTGGCAGACGGATTCGTGGTGATATGGCACTGGTTGCGGTTATGGAGCGGCGAGAGGGTTTTGGTGCGGACTTGCCAGAAGGACTTAAAAATGAGCAGTGGGAGTTTGCCACGTTCAAGCCAGATGGCTCGTTGGCAGACAAAGACCTCAATGCGTGTCGTGCCTGTCATGCGCCACTCACGGAAACGCATCATCTATTCTCATTTGAGCATATTGCCAAAACAGTTTCTGATATTCCCTCTTTTGTCGCTAACAAGGCCGAGGAAATGATGGAAGGTGAAGAGGCAACCGAAGAACCTATCGAAGAACCTGCTGCCGAGGTTGCGGAAGGGGCCGTTGTAATTGATGTACTCGGCAATGACACACTGCGATTTGACCCCGATGCGCTTGAGGTGGAGAGCGGTGCGCAGGTCAGCTTGAATTTTGCCAGTGGTAGCGCGGTTGGACATCAATTCGTGCTGCTGCCCAAGGATACCGATACGACAATCGTCAACACAGATGATGCGGTTGATGGGATTGATACGGGGCTTGTTGCGGCTGGGGAATCAACGACCATCGCCTTCACTGCACCAGATGTTGGGGGGTATCAATATGTTTGTGCTGTTCCGGGTCACGCTGCCGCTGGTATGGTGGGGACGTTGACAGTGACCGAAGCATCAGAGTAGTTCACGTATATATATTGACATAAAAATGTGCATGTTTTACTCGGTTTTCGAGCAAAACTGTAATGGTCAGTAACAGGTTGAATAATTTGACCAGTCCATTTAGCCACTCCTACGAGGGCAAGAATCAGCGTCGTACCAGAGTAAATTCTGGCCTTTGCAGGAGTGACTTCATAGTACAGCTTTTCGTGTTCAACCTCTTTCTGACCATTACACTTTCTTCGCGAATCTCATGTTTTATGAGAAAGCCCTACAGTCGTCGGTACGGTGTACGTATCGGATTTGGTACGCACCGCACTCTCGGTTGAATAATTCGGGGTTTCGGATCGTTCGGATAGTGTGAGTGTGCGTTCCAGTATCGCAGGTTGATTAGCTGCACCACAGATAGCAATCTGTGGTACTGGCTCGGCGGCTTAGTATCGCAGGTTGGCTACCTGCGTCACAGATAACCAATCTGTGGTACTGGCTCGGCGGTTTAGTATCGCAGGTTGGCTACCTGCGTCACAGATAACCAATCTGTGGCACTGGCTCGGCGGGTTCAGTGTGGCAGGTTGATTACTGCATCACAAATAGGCAATCTGTGTGACTAGCTCAGTTGACAATCCCCCTGTTCAACGCCTATACTACCTTTGTACATAAACTGTCATGGATGATTCAACGAAATCATCCATTGACTCACGCTTATTTGTAAAGGGTAATCCAAAATGAGTTTAGAACGACCTGACTTAAGTGGTGTTCCACAAGAAGTACTCGATTATATTGAGGCATTAGAGACACAAGTTGCCAGCAAACGACGCAAAAGTAGCCGTGCGCGCAAAGAAGAAAATGAAGTGATTGATGTGCCGATGGAATTGAGTGAACCACCGACCACCGTCCAACTGATTACAATCACAGCCAGTGGTGTGGCAAAGCGCACTGCACGTCACCATTACACCCGTCAACGACGGGGTGGCATGGGTGTTTTTGATATTGAAGCCGACCCCGACGACCCGCCAAAATTTTTGATTCCTGCGGAGATTGATGCAGGGTTGGTCTTGGTGACAAGTCATGCCCGTGCTTTCCACCTCTCCGTTGAGAGCATAATAGAAACGGATGTCCGTGGCAAGGGTGAGTCGATTTTAGCACAGTTCCCACTGCGCGAAGACGAAACACTGTCCTTGATTTTTCCAGACAAAGCCTTTGACTATCAAGGTGGCTCGCATCTGGCATTGGTCAGCAAGCGCGGTCAGGTGCGTCGGATTGGCGCGCAGTACCTTAGCCGCAATCTCAAGCCAGGTACCGTTCTGTATGATGTCAAAAACGGCGGTGCGCCTGCTGCTGCCTGTTGGACAACGGGTGGGATTGATGATATTTTCATCGCCACGCGCAAGGGCAAAGGCATTCGTTTTGCTGAAAAACAAGTGCCTATGCGTGGCTGTTTGGGGATGCGTGTGGACCCCAGTGATGAAGTTGTGGGTATTGCCTGCGTCCCCGATGACGGCGGTCTGTTTATGGTCAACAGTGATGGCAAGGGCACGGTGCGGCTGATGTCCAAGTTTACAGCCAACAAATCGCCTGGTGCTGGCGGCAAAATCGCCATGAAAACCGATTCATTGGTTGGTCTATACACAGTCATTCCTGGCGTCGAAAGCAAAGATGATGCCTTTGTGATTTCTGAACTGGGCAAAATCATTCGCTTCCAGACGGCTGAAGTGCCCGCCAAAGAGGGCGTTGTCCAAGGCGTCAACTGTATGGCCTTGCGTGGCGATACAAGCGCAGCCATGACTGTGAGTCGGGTGATTGCCGCGCCTGTGGATGAGGTGGAAGACCTCTTTAGCGCAGATGATGGTGACGACGATAGTGCTATTGCCCCAGTCGGTGTGATTGAGGACTCGGTAGATGATGATGCGGAGACTTTGGATGATCTCGATTTTGATGCTCTGTAAAAATATCTGACTCAATGTAATGCGCGTAGGGGTATGGGGTGGTGTGCGTGGGTACACTACCCCATACCCCTACTAATATATTTCGGGACAAATTCATGCAAAACGAATCGACAATAGCACAGTGGGAAACATGGCGTAGCGTTGCGGAAAAGGCAGCGCGTGAGGCAGGGCAAATCATCTTGCAAAAGCGCGAGCAGCCTCTACAACGAATCAGCAAGGGCTTTCGGGATTTGGTGACAGATGCCGACTTTGCTGCACAACAATGTATTACAGAGATGGTCAAAACCGAGTTTCCAACGCATGGCTTTTTAGCAGAGGAAGAGGATGCAGAACTGCCAGACGTAGGTGATGCACGCTGGATCATTGACCCTATTGACGGCACAAGTAACTACAGCCGCCACATGACCAACTTTTGTGTCTCCATTGGTGTTTTGTCTAGGGATAATCAACTTGTTGTCGGTGTTATTTACGATCCGCTGCATGACGAGTTATTCTCAGCCACGCTAGGACAAGGGGCAACGCGCAATCGGCAATCTATCCATGTATCCGACATCAAAGAATTGAGCGAAGCAGCCCTCTGTCTCGATTGGGGGCGTAAGTTTGAGGAGCGCGACCTCAGCCTGCGTACACTGAGTACATTGGGACACAATGTGCGCACAATTCGGGCGATTGGTTCAGCCGCATTGGCATTGGCGTGGATTGCCTGTGGGCGTCTGGACGCCTATCTCAACTACAATTTAGGCGCATGGGATGTCGCAGGGGGTAGTCTACTGGTGACTGAAGCGGGTGGCACAGTGAGTAGCATGAGTGGTATGCCGCTGGTCTGGGGCGGTCGCGAGAAGATTGGTGCGGTGGTAAGTGCGGGACCGTTTCATCAGGAATTGTTAACGTATATGCTGTCATCGGTGGACCCATAGGGTCTTCCGGTAGTAGGTTGGTAATCTGAATGTTGTTTATGGTAGATGCCACACAGACAATCTATACAGTTCATGACATCATCTGGCATCGCGTGTGAATAGGATATAACCAATCGGAGGGATATCGTCATGACCGTAAACGTAAAGACTCGACCACACCAACCATTAACCAACTCACCCTATTCATTGAAAGTTGGTTCTAGCAACAATATACGTCAGAATTTAAGTAATTATCTACAAGATTCACCTATTAAGCCGCCATATACGGATGTGATTGATCCAAAAACAGGTGAACCGATTTATGGTTTCAGGTATGTGACCGAGATAGACACGGATGGCAAGACAAAATTGATACAGGTTCCGCTGACCTATGAAGAGTACCTACACCCAGAAGAAGGGGATGCATTGATGAGCAACAGCGAACACGATAAAGTTTTATCCTATGTCAGAGGCGTTTTTAGTGCCGACGTTCTGCATATGCCGCCACCAACCGTCTATCGCGAAGTGAGGATGGATTTTGATCTGCCCAATACATCACCCTATCTTCCAGATATTGCCGTGATTTACGGTGTCAATGACCCCGAAAGACCCCGCAGTACATTTTCTGTCCGTGAAGAGGGAACGATGCCCAGTCTTGTTGTTGAGGCAACCTCACCGTCCACACGTCATGCTGATTTTGATGGAAAACTACAGGGTTATGCACAGGCAGGTGTCCCCTACTATGTCATCATTGACACGCTGTATGATGACATCACGGGTGACATTGATTATCGCCAAATTATTGGCTATGAACTAACCCCCAATGGGTATATTGAAATGCAACCCAATCATCAAGGTTGGCTATGGCTAGACCCTGTTGAAATGTGGATTGGATTGGATGGACCTCATGTGCAATGTTATGATGCACAGGGCAATTATCTACGAGATCAGCGAGAACTACGCCAAGGGTTAGCAAATACAGAGACACAGCTGGCAAATACAGAGACACAGTTGGCAAACACAGAGACACAGTTGGCCGAATCCGAAGCAAAAGCGGCGCAATTAGCAGACTATCTACGCTCACTAGGGATAGACCCAGATAACCTACCAACCTAAGCAACCTGTTTTACCAGTCTACACTTTATAAGGCAAAAAAAGGCGATAGATTTGTACTCAGATTTTAGTACAAATCTATCACCTTTTGATTTAGGCACTATCTGATTACTGTCAACCGACCCACCGATTACCGACGTACCGACCCACTGACTACTGACTCACAACCAACGGTAGGAAAAACTGATGCGTCATGTTGTCCACAGAGGCGACTTGCAGTTGAAATTCTTCATCGACAATTAACGGAGTTGCGCCATTGGCAGACAGTGCTTTCTGGGCATTGATACGACCATGACCAAACTGCCAATCTTTTCCTGCTTGACCCAAATCATCCACGTTCTCGGTAATAAGTGTGCGCACATCTTCACCGTTACGAGTACTATCCTGGCTAATCAGCAAACCCGCCAGGCCAGCGACATGCGGTGCAGCCATGCTTGTGCCGCTACGGTGGGTGAACTGTGGTGCGCCGTTGGCATCTTCATGATAGGCACTAAAAATTGATTCGCCTGGGGCGGCAACGTCAATGTAATCGCCATAGTTGCTGGATGCCCACAACTCGTCGCTCTGCGTGGTTGCACTGACGGCCAACACTGTCTCTAGCGATGCTGGAAAGAAAGGTTCATTTGTGCCAGAATTCCCTGCGGCGGCAATCACCAACACACCTTTTTCGTTGGCGTATTCAATGGCTCGTTCGACAATGCGTGAGCTAACAGGTGCGCCCAAGCTCATGTTGATGACCTGTGCGCCATTGTCGGCGGCGAACAGGATACCAGAGGCGACATTGGACCAGCTACCGATATTGAACGAGTTTAGCACTTTGACAGGCATAATGCTACAGCGTGGGCAGACACCCGCCGAGCCGATACCGTTGTTGAACCCTGCGGCGATGATCCCTGCTGTGTGTGTGCCATGACCATGATCATCCATCGGGTCGTTGTCACGATTTACAAAGTCATATCCGGCAACAGTGCGTCCTTCAAACTCGGGATGATCGACGTTGACACCTGTGTCGATCACAGCAATGGTGACTTCTTCATTGCCCATTGTGAATGCCCAAGCCGCAGGTGACTCAATCATGTTGAGGGCATAGCTTTCCATCTCATCGGTAAATGTGGGTGCTTCGAGCGAATTTCCACGTACCTGACCAACGCCGTAGACAATGGTGTCTGTTTCCACATGGATAATAGAAGCGTCTGTGCTGCTAGCCGTTACTTGTGGCTCCACAATGCGCACTTTGGCTACATCTAAGGCGTCAATCCATTCGACCAGTTCACCGCCCATGCGGGTGATGGTGGCCTGACGCATTTCTACGCTTGTTCCGGGCTGAAATTGAATTAGGTGCAAGGTTGCGTCTAAATCGGTTGTCAAAACGGTATTAATTGTCGTATTGGCGAGTGTCATGTCAGCAGTGATGAACGACAACAAAATCAAACCGGAAATCATAAGGCAAAGGCGCAAACCCTGTCGTACAATTAGCATTTGATTGATTGTCATTTGTAAGATTCTCTTTTATTTCTTATTCTACTTTTATTCGAGTACTATTTATAACGTAGTATATCTCAAATTATTTTGACGGAAATCAGCAGAATGATGTGATGATGGTGAGCGTGAAGATGTACTGCGATGTGTCTCTCGAATGCGTCAATTGTCTAGCTGATTGTTGTTTTTGGACGATGTGCGGTGAAAGCCGTGGTGTTGTGCGTGTTGCGTTGCTAACTGTGTGACTTGGTTATTGTATACAAGCTCTATTTGTTTGTGTGTGATACATATGGGCTACAGTCCCATATGTGGCTTGTGTCTATAGTGTACACGAACTTTTTAAAATTTTTCCTGTCAAAATGCTGTTCTTATTTTTTCGACAAAAAAAAATGCATGAAGCGCGTTGAGTGGTTGTCATCGTGACATAATATGTGGAAATATATAGAGTAGAGTTGTTGTAAAATAAAATACCGAATCAATTCGGTGTCTTATTTTACAACAACTCTATTGATCACGATGTTTGCAGTTTTGTCCTGTCATTCCTGCGAAGGCAGGAATCCACTCTGGTACAACGCTGGATTCCTGCCTTCGCAGGAATGACAATCCCAGAGTACGAAGAAAAATTGCAAAGATAGTGTTGATGTGTTGAGCGAACAGTGTTAAACTAACCTTGCCGCGCAGCCACCATCTTACAGGCGACATCAATCGCAGCCAGCATACTCTCCTCACTGGCAATACCCGTCCCCGCGATATCAAAAGCCGTGCCATGATCGACCGACGTGCGAATAATCGGCAATCCCATACTCACGTTGACACCGCTGTCAAAGGCCAGCAACTTCATGGGAATGTGGCCTTGGTCATGATACATGGCGACCACAATGTCATAGAGACCTTTGGTTGCGCGTAGGAAAACGGTGTCCGGTGGTTGCGGGTCGGAGATATTGTAGCCTTTGGCACGGGCGGATTCAATCGCAGGCACAATTGACTCGGCCTCATGGTTGCCAAATAGCCCCCCTTCGCTTGCATGAGGGTTGAGTCCGGCGATGGCAATACGTGGTTCGTTGATACCCAGCGCAATACATGACTCGTAAGCCAAGTCAATCACCGCCTCCACACGTGCTGGCGTCACACGGCGAATGGCCTCATCCAGCCCCACATGTGTACTCACGTGGACCACACGTAAGTTTGGCCCCACCAACAACATGCTCACCTTCTCCGCATTGGTGCGCTCTGTGAGCAATTCGGTGTGTCCCGCATAGGTAAACCCAGCTAGATTCATGGCCTCTTTGTTCAGCGGCGCCGTCACCATACCATCGGCATCACCAGCCATACACAGATCGCAAGCACGAAAGACATACTCAACCGCTGCCTTGCCTGCCACCGCACTGACCTTGCCAACAGGACACTCGTCGGACGGTGCATTCTGCAAGTCAAGCAGCGTCACGGTTCCCGGCACATACGGAGCAGTCGCAGCATCATCCACAATCTCATAGGCTACATCATTCATATCCAACCACGTTGCCGCCCGCTGTAAAATCCGTGCATCCCCAATCACCAAGGGCCGACATCGCTCATAAACCACCGAATGGGTCAACGCCTTCAACGTCACCTCTGGCCCAATCCCCGCCGGATCACCAATCGTAATCGCTAAAACTGGTTTGCTCATCTTTCCTACCTTTTATTTAACCGCAGAGAGTGAAGAGTGATTAGTGAAGAGTGATTAGTGAAGAGTTACAGTTCACCTTGCTTCCTTTTCTCCCTATCTCCTCGTCTTCCCATCTTCCTCTGCGTTCTCCGCGCCCCCTGCGGTTCATCTTATTTCTTTCGTCCAAAAATCGACTTGACCAGCGCAGGCACACCGCGCCCCCACTTCCCATTTGCCATCAATAGGATTGAATCGACTGTTTCATAAGTGATCTGTCCGCCACTCATCATGACCATCAGCCGTAGTGGGGAATCGCTAATGATTTCCTCCATCATGCGCACAAAGGGGCTATCATCGTCCATATCCATGTCTTTGAGCATGGCCTGGGCCTGTCGCCGCATTAATACGAGCAATAGGCGGCCAGCGACGGTGTGTTTCATGTCGCTGATTGGTGTGTTGATGTCAAAGACATCGTCTGGCCCGTATTCATTGGGTGGCATCGTTCGACCGCACAATGCCTCAAACGTGGCCTGGTCCATCTCGAAACCGGATGACTGTTGGGCAATGGTATAGTATGCAGCCAGTTGCTCGTCGCGCTCAATGGAAACATCTTGCGTGGCCGTGACCGTCACTGTCGTAGACATCTTAATATCGGCGGATGATGACCCAACAAGCAGTTCAAATTCACCCGATTCGACTTGCCAGTCGTTGATGTCTATATTGTAATAGGCAAACGCACGTTTATCTAGCTGCATTTCGACTGTGCGCGATTCCCAAGGATGGAGTGACACTTTGGCAAAGCCTTTGAGTTCCTTCTCTGGCCGGAAAATGGTAGACTCCACATCACGGACATAAAGCTGCACAACCTCTTTGCCATATGCATCGCCAACATTGGTGATGGTGACACTGACGGTCAAGACTTCGCTGTCGTAGATGGTTTCGCTGCTGATCTGCAAATCACTGTAGGAAAATTTTGTATAGCTGAGGCCATGACCAAAGGGGAAGAGTACCGTCTTGTTAGCGGTGTCATAGTAGCGATAGCCGACATAGATACTCTCTCTATATTCGACCGTTTTGGGTCCACCAGGGAAATACTTATACGAGGCGTTATCCGCCAATGCAAGCGGAAATGTCTCGGCTAGCTTGCCGCTGGGTGTAACCTCGCCATAGAGAATGTCTGCAATTGCACCAGCCCCCGCCTGACCACCCAAGTAGCCTTCAAGAATCGCCTTGACATCATGTACCCAAGGCATCTCGACAGGCGAGCCGTTGCTGAGGATGACGACCACATTGGGATTGACCTTGGCAACTGCCTCAATCAGTGCATCATGGCTGGCAGGCATCTGCATATGCACACGGTCAAAGGCTTCACTTTCATACATATCCGTCAGCCCCGCAAAGAGTAGAACCACCTCAGCGTCTTGAGCAACCTCACAGGCATGGGCAATCATACTTTCGTCAATATCGTCCTTTTTGGGATCATACCCTTGTGAATAAGGAATATCACTGGCTCCGGTCAAGGCCATGATTTCGTCATAGGCATTGTCCAGTTTGGTGGGGTTCATCTGCGAACTGCCGCTGCCCTGATAGCGAGGAACTTTGGCAAATGCACCGATGATGGTGACCTTGCCAGCCACCGCTTCGGCTGGGTCTAGTGGGAGAATCGCATCGTCATTTTTGAGCAGTACAGCCCCATCGCCAGCTACTTGGCGTGCCAAGGCATGATGCGCATCCTTATCATAGGTCGCATCTGGATTCTCGATCACGGCATCGTGCATCTTGCTCATCATCGTTAGCAACCGAGCAACCGCCGCATCCAGCACTTCTTCACGCAGCGCACCCGACTCAACCGCAGCAACAATCTGCTCATCGGTCACAGTACCCACCCCTGGCATCTGTAACTCTGTGCCACCTATCAGCCCTGCTACACGGTCATTGATGGCCCCCCAATCGGTGACAACAATGCCTTTGTGTCCCCATTCATCTTTGAGAATCTGGGTGAGTACACGGTGATGCTCGCTGCAATATTCGCCGTGAATGCGGTTATAGGCAGACATGACTGTCCAAGGTTGTGCCTCCTTGACGGCAATTTCAAAGCCTGCCATATAAATTTCGCGTAACGCCCGCTCATCGACAATCGTGTCGATAGACATGCGCCGAGTTTCCTGATTGTTGGCAACATAGTGTTTGATCGATGTGCCTACGCCCTTGCTTTGGACACCGTTGATGTGGGCTTTTGCCATCTCACCCGACAGATAGGGGTCTTCGGAAAAATATTCAAAGTTGCGCCCACACAGGGGGGAGCGTTTGATGTTGGCACCTGGCCCCAAAATCACCCCAACCTGCTCGGCCAAACATTCTTCTCCCAACGCCTCACCCACCCGATAGATGAGGTCACGGTCCCATGTGCTGGCAAGTGCGGATGCGGTTGGGAAACAGGTGGCAGGGACACTTTCGTTTAGCCCAACATGGTCGCTCGCCCCTGCCTGTTTACGCAGCCCGTGCGGACCATCAGTCATCATCAACGGGGGGATGTCAAGCATTTCAATCGGTTTGAGCGTCCAGAAATCTCGCCCAGAGCAGAGCGATGCTTTTTCGGCCAGTGTCAGTGTCGCGATAGCCTCTTGGATGTTGAGCATGGTTGCTGATTCCTTCGTGCGTGATTCAATATTTGTGTGATTCAATGTATAGTCATCAGCAGGCAATTATAAGCGATATACACCAGAACAGCAAGGTTGTCCCCAGTGTAGATAGGTTATTATTTAATCGGTGCAATCGGTATTTGCAACTCTGTCACCGCCTCTTCTTCAACGACACCCTCCGCATGTACGGGGCCAGATAAATGCACCTCGCGCAAGGGGCCAATCGGCACATGTTCATGTACACCAACCCATCCGATCAAGTCCAGTATGGCAGGTGTCATATCACGCAAAGGCCCTTCATAAATAAGCCCAGCTATCAAGTTATGCCCCGGCACTTCACGGAAGTCAACCGTCTCTTGTATCGACTCATGGGTCAGATATTTGGGGTGTACAGCGACAGCCATCTCTACATCGAGATCGGTCTCCCGATACTCGGTTGCATGGTATAAGGTGACTTCGGGCTGTAGCGGACGTATCCGTACCTTGCTTAATAGTGCATAAAGCTGTTCGTAGAGCACCTCGCAATAGTGTCCCACCTCATGGGCGTGGGCCACCTGTGTCCGAATTGAGGCCACCGGATAGGCAGCAACTGATTTGACGACAATTTCATAGGGTGAGGGTTCGCCTTCGTTTTCTATTTGGGTCAACCGTGCTTCAATGTGGCGTAGTCGTGAGGAGCGTTCCGCAATCTCTCGCTGTACCTCAGCCTGTTTGAGGGTGAGCATCCCCCGTAGCTGCTCGACCGATGGATCGCCCGTCGTCTGCAACAACGCACCAATCTCTTGCAGCCCAAAGTCCAAGTCACGCAGAGCAATAATGCGATGGAGCCGCGACAACTGGTCAATGGTGTAATAGCGATAGCCTGTCCAGTCGTCGGTTTGGCTGGGTTTCAGCAACCCTAGCTTATCATAATGGCGCAACATGCGTGTAGAGACTTGGCCTAGTTGTGAAAATTCTCCAATTTTGAACATAAGTTTTGCCTAACCTAAATCTTGACCTAAATCTTGGCGGGTAAACCAAAGACACCCCACAACAACCAACGAGAGTATGATCCCGTTCATGCTTAACCTGC
>JBCCFC010000166.1:0-15112 GCA_039029935.1 Chloroflexota bacterium | reverse complement strand
TGACGCGACTTGATGCGCTGGGCTATCTCGACCCCGCCTTTCCGTTGATGGATGGGGTCGCCCATGAAGCATACGCGGGTGCCTTTATGCCAGAACTTGCCAAGGACAACCCGCCTGTATTAAAGGTGCTCTATGAGGGGCCGATGATGGCGTTTTATGAACACTATTTTGGCGAGGCTGTGCGTCATTTTGACTTTACATGGTGTCGTGCCAAAGCACCGGGGGAAAAGACGGCGACCAGTCCCCACTGTGACATTGTGTTTATGGGACGAGGCACAAAGCAACTCTTTACAAGCTGGACGCCTTTGGGCGATGCTCCCCTGGAGATGGGTGGACTGATGATTTTGGAGAAGTCGCATCAATTGGACGAAGTGAAGGCGACCTATGGTCAGCTTGATGTGGATGCCTATTGCACCAATTATGATGATGCGACCGAAATTGAAGCGGGGGACAAACAATGGCAACAACCGCTGGGTGGCTCCTATGCACAAGATGCCATTGCCACCCGCGCCAAGTTTCAGCGACGCTGGCTGACGGCTGACTACAAAATGGGCGATGTCCTCATTTTTGGCATGTACACCATGCACGCCAGCATGGACAACCAGACCAACCGCATCAGGATTTCGACCGATACCCGCTATCAACGTGCGTCTGAGCCTGTGGATGAGCGTTGGGTTGGTGAAAATCCGATTGCGCATGGCATTGCCAGTAAGCGTGGGATTATTTGTTGAGTTACGATATCTAAAAATGAATTATGCAAAATGGAATTAATAAAAACCATTAATCTTTTTTAAGTAAACTTTGCCATTTTTGTACATTTACGCTATCCTAAAATGTATCTTACAAAATGAGTCTGACATGCATCGGGCATGACGATCAGTCCTATTTCGTTCTAAACATATCAGGAGATAACACAGATGAACAGTGCAAATCGACAATTTTCGCGGCGGGTGTTTCTCAAAGGGAGCATGATGGCAGGGATGGGGGTTGCATTGGCGGCCTGTATGCCACCATCGGCCCCATCAGGCGGCGACAATGGCGGGGGCGACGCTGGTGGGGGCGCGGATGAGCGCATTGAAGTGGATGTTTGGACAGGCTGGACAGAGCAGGCAGCCACCAATATTGAGATGATCCTCAATGGCTACAATGAATCGCAGGATGCTGTGACTGCAACGCATGTGGTGGTTCCGGATAACATGACGCAGAAGTTGTTGGCCGCGATATCAGCGGGCAACCCACCGGGCACAGCCGTGGTCTTTGGGGCGAACATCGCCTACCAATTGGCGGCTAATGATGGCTTACTGTCGTTGGATGATCTAGGCGATCCTGACCAAGTGGCGACGTTGAAAGATTGGATGGACCCAGCGATCTGGGACTTGGGTACGTATGAAGATAAGTTCGTCTATGCCAGTATGTGGAATCAGTGCATGGGTGTCTTTGTCAATGTCACCATGGCCGAGGAAGCGGGTGTGGATGTGGATAGCCCACCGCAAACGTTGGATGAATTGGTGGCGGTTTGGGAACAACTGACGAGTTATGATGATGATGGCAACATTGATGTTTTGGGTGGTGATTTCACATGGCCGCAAATGATCATGGGACGCTATCTCGGCCAGTTTGTCGAAGACGACGGCGTCACCGTCACGGCCAATCACCCCAACAATGTAGATGCGCTGACGTGGCTTTCCGACCATTGGAATAACATGGGTGTAGATAAGATGCAGGAGTATATTGCCTCGTTGGCTGGTGCCAGTGGCCGTTCAGCGGGACAAGCACCGTTCTTGGCGGGTGTACGCGCAACCGAAGTCACAGGACCTTGGCGCTTCAACACCATCAACGAATTTGCGCCAGATGATTTCCGCTTCACTGTATGGCCCTTCCCCCAACCAGAGGGCGTGGACACCAAAGGCATGTATACCTATGGTGACGGCTGGATTGTGCCTGCTGGCTCGCCAGACCCCAACGCGGCGTGGGAGATCATCAGCACGATGACAGGCGCCAAAGGCAATCGTGATGTCTACACCTCGCTCTTCACCACATGGCTCTGTGTAAACGGACCTGTCTCTGAGAGCATGGTCGAGTGGCCGCTGTTTGAGTCGGACGTGATCGGGTCTTGCCCAGGCTATCAAGAGATTTTCTTGGATGATCTGTTCAATTCTGACCAATATCTCTACCCACCCAAAGTGCCCACCAGCAGTTCCTACATGTCGTTGATGGGGGCCGAATGGGAAAAAGCGCGCTTGGGTGAAAAGACGCCACAAGAAGCACTGGACTTTGTCCAAGAAGAGGCGCAGAAGGAATTGGATACGTGGCTGGAGCAAAGCGCGTAGTGAATAGTGAATAGTGAATAGTAACCCTACCGCCTTCGACGGTTCGGTGGCAAAGAAACAAGCATTGTATCTAACACAGGATTGAAATCCTACGCTGATATGCAAAGCCTGATGAATCAGGCTAACATTCTAGTGTACTTCAGTACACTTTGCATATCAGACACCAAATTCATTCGGTGGGTTTGTTTCTTACTAATCGTTCTTCACTATTCACTATTCATTCTTCACTATTCACTAAAAAGGGGTTGAGGCTTTGGCTGCAAGCAATCAAGTCATACAGAATAGGTCAGCGTGGATACAGGTTGCCAGAGTGGTTGAGTTTATCTCAAAATATGGCATCCTGATCCTCTTTTCGCTCTTCTTTCTCTTACCGTGGGTGTGGATGGTGTCAACGTCGTTGAAGAACCCAGAGGAATTGGTGGTCTATCCACCCATCTGGATTCCTGACCCGATTCGTTGGGACAACTATTTCTTGGCGTTCAATGAGGGGGCGTTGGGGCAGTTTTTGATCAATACTGTCCTCGTCACCGTGCCATCGGTGATTGGGGCGGTCATCTCCAATGCACTGTCCGCGTATGGCTTTGCGCGCATTCGGTGGCCGGGACGTGATTTGGTCTTTGCAATGGTCCTCGCGACGCTAATTTTGCCTGACTTTGTGACATTTATTCCGCTCTATTTGGTTTTCCGCAACTTGAATTGGATCAACAGCTATTTGCCGTTGATTGTGCCTACCTTCTTGGGCAGTCCGTTCTTTATCTTTTTATTGCGACAATTTTTTATGAGTTTACCCGAAGAACTGTCCGATGCGGCACGTGTGGATGGAGCATCGGAGCTTCGCATTTTCACACAGATTATCTTGCCCCTAGCTGTGCCTGCACTGGCGGTGGTGGCCCTGTTTCAATTTATTGGCAGTTGGAATGACTACTTTGGTCCGCTGATCTATCTCAATGACACGGCACTGTATACGATTTCGCTGGGCATTGCCAACATGCAAAATAGCTATGGATTTATGAACTTTGCTTGGGTCATGGCCGCAACCTGTCTGAGTGTCATGCCGATTATCGTGCTTTTCTTCTTTGCGCAGAGAACTTTTATCGAAGGCATCGCGCTCACCGGATTAAAGGGATAACCTACAGGAGTATCTATTATGGCCGCATCTGGTAACTTTCGATTATCCAATCCGCGTGACCGCCAACGCCTGATCAATGGAATACTCTTTATCTCGCCTTGGCTGCTGGGCTTTATCGCCTTTCGCGTCTATCCCTTCTTTGCATCTCTCTACTATAGCTTCACCTTCTATCCGGTCCTCAAAAATCCCAATTGGATCGGGTTAGATAACTATTGGAATTTGCTGGATGATCCTCGCTTTATCACATCGTTGTGGAACAGTACGTATTATGCAGGCTTTGCCGTACCGTTGGGGGCCATTGTCGGGATTTTCTTGGCAATGCTACTTAATATGCGTGTACGTGGTCTATCCATGTTTCGGACGGTCTTCTTTCTACCGAGCATTACACCCGTTGTGGCATCCTCAATTGTGTGGCTCTGGATGTTCAATCCACGCAGCGGTATCATCAACTTTATCCTCGACATGGTGGGGATTGATGGACCAGCGTGGTTGGGCGACCCAACTTGGTCAAAGCCAGCCCTGATTTTGATGAGTCTATGGGGCTTGGGTGGTGCGGTAGTCATCTATCTGGCGGCACTGCAAGATGTGCCGAGAGATTTATTGGAGGCATCCGACTTAGATGGTGCCAATGGTCGGCAAAAACTCTGGTATGTCACCATCCCCATGATCAGCCCCGTCATCCTCTTTAACGTGATTACGGGGTTGATTGCGGCATTCCAACTCTTCACCCAAGTTCATGTCATGACAGATGGGACGGGCAGTCCCGCTGATTCGACCTTGATGATGTCAATCTATCTCTGGCAGTCTGCCTTCCAATTCTTCAAGATGGGGTATGCCTCGGCACAGGCTTGGGTACTCTTTTTGATCATTGTCTTTTTCACCATTATTCTTTTCCGGGTATCGGGACGGCTTGTGTATTATGGTGGGAAATAATATCGTGATTTCATATCTAGTGCATCATCCATGCTAAAAATTCAGGTTTCTACTCTGGAAGAAGCCGAAAAACAAGACTGGATGATGTACTAGTTATAGTTTCGGTTTTACAAAGGGGACTATCATCATGCCAAAAATGAATGGGGGGCAAGCACTCATTAAATCGCTTGCAGGAGAAGGTATCCGTGTGATGTTTGGCATCCCCGGCGCCGGACAATATGAAGGGGTAGATGCAATTTATACCGAGCCGCGCATCCGCTACATTTCGGTACGTCATGAGCAGGCCACCACCTATATGGCCGATGGATATGCACGTGCCAGCGGTAAGATTGCAGCAGCTTTGGTTGTGCCGGGACCGGGGCTTTTTAACGCGCTGTCGGGTGTCGCCACAGCCCATGCAAACTCAAGTCCACTGCTGTTGATTACAGGAGTCAGCCACCATCGTCAGAAAGGCGTGGTCTATGAGGAATCGCCTTGGTTACAGGGGCATACCAAATGGGCTGGGCGTGCAAGCCGTCCCGCAGAGATTCCTGGTCTTGTCAAAGAGGCGGTCAAACAGCTAAAAATGGGGCGACCTCGACCTGTGGCACTGGAAATCTCATCGGCTGTCTTTGCCGCAGTTGACAATGTTGATATACACCCGATGTGGGCGCATCCTGTTGAGACAACGTTGGAAGAACCACTTTGGGTGGGTACACAGTTGTTGGTTCAGGCCAAGCGACCTGTCATCTGGGCTGGTGCGGGTGTGATGCGCGCTGACGGTGAAAGCGCGGTGCAAGCATTGGCCGAATATTTGCAGATACCCGTCGTCACTACGCGTCAGGGCAAGGGTACACTCCCAGAAACGCACCCACTCTGTCTGGGCATGGCAGAACTGCGATTTGCACCGCTCAAATCTTGGCTGGACGAGCGCGATTTAATCCTGGCGATTGGCACAAGCCGTGACTTTCCAAATCCACAACAACGGGTGATCAAGATTGATGTGGACGAGGGTGAGTTGGGTGATGCGGAACACATTCATCCGATCCATGCCGATGCGCGTTGGACGGTGGAAGCCCTTCAGCAGCGAGTCGAGGAGTTGACGCCTGCCAGAGCAGAAGACATGGCGACACAGGCCGAGGTTCAGGCCATCAAAACAGCGCGTTTTGACCCCGCAAAGCAGCTTCAACCGCAGTGGGATTTCATGAATGCTATCCGCAATGCATTGCCAGCGGATGGCATCGTGGTACAGGGCATGAACCAGATGGGCTATTACAGCCGCAATTACTTTGCCGCATCCGCACCGCACACCTATCTGACAAGTTCCTCACATGGCACATTGGGCTGTGCATTTCCGATTGCCTTGGGTGCGAAAGTGGCACAGCCAGACCGAGCGGTAGTTGCGCTCTCAGGTGATGGCGGCTTTCTCTATAACGCGCAGGAATTGGCGACTGCCGTGCAACATGGCATTTCTGCCGTTGTGATTGTGTTCAATGACAACGCCTATGGCAACGTCCTACGCGCACAGATGGAAGAGTTTGACGGCCATGTGGTGGGGACAAAGCTCCACAACCCAGACTTTGTGAAGTTGGCACACACTTATGGCGCACATGGTGTTTTGGCCGAAGATGCGGCGGCACTGGAAGAGGCTCTGCGTCAGGCTTTTGCCACGGATGGACCAACGGTGATTGAAGTGCCTGTTGGGATGATGGAACGTGAATATTAAGGTCTTATTCTCGAATAAGATTATTAGCCGCTCGTACTGGCCGAAACAGTGTCTGTCGTAGCGGCGGCATGGTTGCCAGCAACTCAGGATGCGGGTCCCAATCATGCCATTTTGTGTCAACCGTGTTGTAGCAACTAAAAATGGCAACACGGTCGATATCTGCACTGGCCCAAGGCCGCGCACTGTGGGTTAACGCTTCTGTGAAAAAGAGGACTGATCCGGCGGGACAGGTGTAATCGTCCCAGATGGGTGAGTCGGGGTCATGCAATGTCTCTGGCGTAGGATACGCGGCTTTGTGACTGCCTGTTACAACCAACGTGCCACATCCTTTTTCAACAGGGTTGAGTTCCCACACCACGCGTGTCAGACCAGAGTGGGCTTTGCCCGGAATAGCGTGATAGAAATGCGAGTCGCCGGGAAAGCGGAAAAAACCATTGCCATTGTGCGGGCTAAAATGTCCATCGCCAAACTGACGGTAAAATAGGTTAGCAGACTCCATGCGAAAACCATAACACTGTTGACTCGACAAACGTGGATAGACGAGAAACTCGTGCATAAAGCCCACCACTTGGGGATGATCCGCTAACTTCTGTAACGGCCCACCCAACGCCGACCGTTCATGTTCAGGAATCGAGTCTGGCTCATGTTGGAGTCGGAGGGCAAAGTCACGCATTTCGCTCACTTCCGCATCGGTCAACACGCCGGGAATGAGCAGCCACCCACGCGTATCAAAGAGATATTTTTGTTCGGCGGTCAGCGGGGTCACGGGTCTACCATCGGCATTTTGCTGTGGCAGGTCCACTGAATCCAAATCCACACTAGTTCCAAGATTTTTATCCATCACATATGGTCTGTTGTTCATGGTTGTTCCTCTTTTGTTGTATAGTTTTCAAATGTCATCCAACACGGTCGCATCCAGACTGGGCATCGTATCCAGCTTCCAGATATCGACGTCCGCATCATTCTGTTGAGGTTGCCCCGGCGTACTACGTCCAGCCGCAACCAACGTCTTCAAGAACTGTATCATCTCCTTCACCTTCTCTGGATAGTGGGCATGAAGATTGTCGCTTTCGGCGGGGTCATGCTGCATATCATACAACTGTACCAAGGGCAAGCCCACTTCCGCGGCTTGAGCATCGGGCAATGACCAGCCGCCTGAACCGGGACATAGCACCAACTTCCATCGTTGATTCCGAATGGCAAACTTGCCCGTGCTGGAGTGATGAATCACATGGTCACGTGTGGCAGTTTCATCGCCTTGGAAGAGCGGCATCAAGCTGACGCTATCCCCACCTGCGGTGTCAGGCAGTGGGTCATTGAGGATATCGGCGCATGTTGCCATCAAATCAGTCAGGCAGACGAGTTGATTTGACTGGCTCCCCGGCTCGATCACACTGGGCCAACGCACGATAAAGGGCATCCGATGCCCACCATCCCACGCATCGGTTTTATAGCCACGAAAGCCTGCGCTGGGATAATGCCCCTGCGCTTCCATCTGGTCGGTGCCGATATAGGGCGCACAGCCGTTGTCGCTGGTAAAAATCACCAAGGTATTGTCGGCAACGCCGTGGCGCGCCAACGAATCAAGAATTTGCCCAAAGATATCATCGGTTTCCATGACCAAATCGGCATAGAGATTGTTGAGGTCACTCTTGCCAATCCAAGGCTTGTTGACCGAGAGCGGTGTATGTGGCGAGGTCATGGGTAGATAGAGAAAGAAAGGGTGCGCTTCTTCTGCTCGTGCTTGGATATATTGATCGGCTTTGCGCGCAAAGGTGGGCAAGAGTTGCTCAAAATTCCAGTAGGGCATGGCAGGTCCCTGTAAGCTCGCCAGATTATTCCCTAACAGACGAGACTGTAAGAATTCGCTAGGCATCCCCACCGTGTGGTCATTCTCAATGTAGCAATAGGGCGGCCAGTTGGGGACATCCACGCCAAAGTACATGTCAAAGCCACGTGTGGTTGGTCCGCCTGTGGTCGGTTTGGCAAAGGCTTCTTGCCATAGATGCTGCTGCTCCGGTGTGGCATCCAGTTCGCCGTCGGGCACCGTATCATAGCTATGCTTGGGCAGAAAATCCTCGGTCACATCAAAATCCCAGCCCATACCAAGATGCCACTTACCAATGCACCCTGTGTGGTAGCCATGCTGCTTGAGAAACTGCGGCACAGTCAAGCGGTATTCGCTGATGAGCGGGTCGCCATAGGGACCGACAATGCCCTTCTGCATGGTGGACCGCCAGTTATAGCGTCCTGTGAGAACGCTGTAGCGTGATGGTGTACAGACCGCTGAACTGGAATGGGCATCGGTGAAGATCATGCCCTCTTGTGCCAGACGGTCAAAGTTGGGGGTGTGGATTTTGCCATTGGGATTGAGACACGATACGTCGCCATATCCCATATCATCCACAAAAAAATAGACAATGTTAGGCTTTTGTTTCATGAATCAGTACCTGTGCTTTGTCAACCATGTGCTGTGCAACCGCAAGAATGTGACGACGCTCTTCATCCGTAGCCGTAGCAACGATGGTATCCACCAGCGCATGACAATGTTCACGGACACGCTTTGGGTCAGCGTCTTCACCACGCACTTCCTGTACGGCACTGAGCCAATGGTTGCCATAATCGGCGTGAATGGTTTCATCGGCCCAATCAAAATCCATGTCGTGTTGACTCATGGCATCGCCGTATTCGATAAACTTGTCACGACGTTTTGGCTTTTTGCTGATATTTTTGGTTTCAAAGAAGTAGAGCATCCCCAGACGATAGATGGGGTCAGCGTCCTTGGCCGCGTCATAGATATACGTGCCAAGGGGAATCTCAGCCTTGGTAAAACCCCAGTCAATCAGACGCTCATACCCCATGCGACAATGACGCGCTTCGTCGTAGGTCCAACGGGTGGCATCGACAAAGAACTCCCACGGCAGCAGGTCTGCAAAGGAATAGGTAAAGTGGCTGCATGCCTCAATCGCCCACACCTCGTTGATATGGCTCACTGCACTGCGCAGCTGTAGCATCAATCCTTCGCCATAGGCATAATCCTCGACAATGATGTCGGGCCAGTAGAAACGTATGTTGGCAAATGCTTGTTCACGGGCGGGAATCTGCGCCACCGAAAAAGGTCGTTTGCCGTTGAGTTGTATCGGCTCAGTTGCTGGTGGTGTTTCGTTTTTGTCCAGACCAATACCACCGAGTTGATTGAAAATGGATGTTGCTTCAGCAAGCCAAGCAAAAGCGACACGCCGTTCCTCTTCGCTGACATCCAGCATGTCATCCCGAAACGTCTCAAGGCTGGCGAGCTGCTTCTCCTTGTCACGCAAGGCACTTTGCATAAAGCGGATGCTGGGACCATCACCGATGCTGTCTGCCACCTCAAGGTAGGCTTGGTAGGCATCACGCAGCGCAGGTTTGAGTAGGTCAGCCAATGTGAGGTAAAAGGCCAAGGCATTGGGGGCATGACGTAGCTCATCAAGGAAGGTGATCAGCGGCTCTTCATCTGCCCGTCCCATCAAACGGCTTGGATAGCGCAGTTCAAAGACCCGTGTACGCATGGCATCAGCGGCTTGCGTGTCTTCCCACATCAGTTGGGCATAGCCAATTTTGAGCAGCAGCGGAGCTGTTCCCGCAATCCACCCGGCTTCGGCAAGGGCAATTTGACGCTCACAAAAATAGAAGCGTTTCAAGATCACGGCGGTGTCGTAGCGCATCAAACGGGCGCGCTTGCTATCCATGCGTAAGTAGGCTGTCTCCATCATAGTCCCCTTTCGTGGGTCAGTACGTCGGTAATCGGTGGTCAGGAGTCAGAAATCGATTACCGACCACCGACACACTGATTACTGTTCTTATGCCACATCTTTCACACACCGGAAACCGATGGTGCTACAACGGTCAATGCCGGGATACATCAGCAATATCTTCTCGTGACAGTCATTGGGCTGCGCACCGCTGGCGTTGTACCAGATGCTGCCCTCGACCTTGAGGTAGCTACCGCCCTTAATGATGGCGTAGCGGGTGTGACCGTCGGTGCGCTCGCTCTCGGTCCACTCCCACACATTGCCCGCCATGTCCAGGCATCCTGTGGCACTGACGCCACCGGGGAATTGGTCTACTGGCGTGGTATCGTCCGTGCCACTGTTGCACAGTGAGGGATCAAAGCGATCTCCCCAAGGCCACACAGAAAATCCGGCTGTGTGCTGCCATTCCTCCTCACGAGGTAGGCGTTTACCCGCCCAGTGTGCATAGGCGCGCGCATCATCCAAATCAACCCACACGACCGGATGTCGCTCCTTGCCTGCTGGGATTGTCCAGGTCCAAGGTTCCTGCGCTTGACCCTCTGCACGCTGCCAGTGACGCAGAAAATTGGTCAAATCACGTGGTAGATACTCTGTGGCGACAAGAAACTCACCATAGGCTGCGTTTGTCACCTCGGTTTGATCCACCCAGAAGTCCGGCAACTCGATGAATTGAGGCGGATGATTCTTGTCCAAGAGATGGTCAACACCGCCATAGCAGGCCCCCTCCATCACCGTTGATGCGTTATGGCGGACGACGAATCTGTAAAGGCGTCCGCGTACATGGCACATGCCTTCCGGCTCGTCCCCATCCACCACCGGCTTAGACGGCGCAACGGTTTGGAGTTTGAGATCGTCTAGGGTGACGCGAGAGCGGTCGATAGTGGCATGAGTAGCATCGGTCGTCTGTGCAGGCGGGAGGGTTATCGCTACATCAGCGGGTGTAGAGACGACAAAGCCAGACTCGCCAGACTGTAGGGAAAGGGTGAGCAGATGCCTATCCCCTTGTACCTCGGGCTGAAGCTCTGCGCCATTCCAGAGGTCATAGTGACGGAGGCTGCGGCCATCTGCCGTTGTGGATGCGACGGTTAAGATGGATGTATCGACTGACCCGCCGGACTCGTTGAGGAGTGTATGTACTGTGGTGTCGCCATTGTGCCAGCGATGCGCATAGATGCCTTCGATATGTGTGGCGACATAAGGCTGCCATGCGGGGTCTTGGAATGCCGCAGTGTATGCACGTAGTAGCCAGAGACAGCGACGCAGCAACGCACGGTCTGCATCATTCCAAGGGTTCCACCAGCCAAAGATGTTTTCCCAGACCACAAGACCACAGCCATGAAAGAAGGCTTTGTGGATGAATTCTTGATGGTCTAGCGAGTTGCGGTCGATGGCGCGGAATGAGAAACGTGATTCCAGCCAGCGAATGGTCAAGAGTCCGGGTGGCGCGACCGCGCTTTGCTGTAGCCAACTGCCTGTGATCGTGTTGAGGGCATCCAGCGGTGGCACACCTTCTGGGTTGAAGACAATGTTTGGATTGGCGCGTTCAAGCGGTGCAAGAAAACCAGGATCATCGGAGGCCATCGTATCCAGAAAGATGCCATCGGCCCCGATTGCGGCTATCACTTCGGCCAGTGCTTCGGCGTCGGATACAGCAGGTGCGCCCTTGTCGGCAAAGGTATGACGATAGCCACGTGGGTCTGTGATTGGCTCGGCTCCTGACTCGCGACGAGTTCCAATGTCCCAAGGATTGTAGTTGATAAAGACACGCACACCGCGTTCATGCGCACGGTCAACCAGCGCACGCAATCCCGGCAGGCCACCGGGCATGTCGCGGTAGTAGTCAATCTGGTTGCGCTCGTCAATGCCCAGACGTGGATAGGACTGCCACAACAGGATGATGTCGTAGCCGCCAAACTCACGCTCGCCATCGTCCAGCACCTCGTCAATGCGATAGCGACCCGTTTCGCGGTCATAAAAAGAGGTATCGTACATAAACAGGAAGGCTTCGACATAGGCTTGGCGATACCAGGCCAGTTCCTCACGGTCAAAGACGCTGACGTCGAGTGTGCCGCGTAACTCCTCACGGACCTTCTCTAACTCGGCATCGACTGGTGCATCGCGACCCACGTAAGCAGAGAAGTCATTGCGCCAATTGGCGCGCCATTTGGTTGAGTCAATTGGTTTCATTGGTGTTTCCTTTCGTATGTGAATAGTGGTAGCACGAACGAAGCGTTACCATTTTATTCGATTTGTTTCATGGATGAGCGCTCGTTAGAAACAGAGGAGTGTTCTGGCCTATCGAATAAGGGGTGCATTATATTGAGCAAGCCCAATAAGCTTGAACTCTGTAACAGGATCGTGGCGGTTAAGAATCCCCAGCCAAATAAATACATGCCACCAAGATACAATCCTACAGGGAGCATCGTAGTGGTAAAGTTGAGATTGATGTTCCGTTGATATGCATTCGCTAAGTCAAATAGGTGTACTAATTCGTCCAGATTGCCCTCCATCAACACCACTTGTGCTGTATCCGTCGCGATTGTTGTCGCACCTCGGAGGGACACGGATGTTGTCGCTTGTTTCAGCGCAATGGCATCATTAATACCATCTCCCACAAAGCAGACTTTATGTCCCTGATTTTCGAGCTGTTCAACCAAGTGGGCCTTCTCTTCTGGTAAAACCTCTGCAAAATACCGATCAATGCCTAGCTGTTCTGCTAGGTGGCGGGTGGGTGCGTCATGGTCGCCGGAGATGATAGCCATGTCCAATCCTTTGGCACTCAACTGCCTGATAATCCTTGATGCTTCAGGACGAATGGTTGGTTCCAGTTCAATTGCGCCGATCAGGGTATCACCCACAGCGACCATAACCAATGAATGTCCAACCTCACCACAGCGTTTCTGTTGCGCTTGAATTTGCGTCGGAATCTGAATAGATTGTTGGTCCATAAACCGTCTACTGCCAACCAGAAGCGTTTGCGTATTTAGCGTGACCTGAATGCCAAAGCCAACTTTATACTGAGTGTCCTCAACTGGCAGAAGAGTTAAATGACGACGCGCTGCTTCGTCCAAAACAGCTTGGGCAATTGGGTGGCTTTGTTTGACCTCGGCTGTGGCTGCATATTGGAGAATTTCATCCTCATGTAAGTCTGCACAACAATGCACCTGTTTGATATGAGGTTGTTCTAAGGTCAATGTGCCTGTCTTATCAAAAATGACGGTATCAATCTCGTTCAACAGTTCTAATGAGCGACCATCTTTGATCAGTATACTATGCTGCGCAGCCATATGTAAATGGGTCAACATACTAAGCGGGTTGAGAAACATCAGTCGATAGCCCGGAAAAATCACGAGTATACCCAGTGCTTGGCTTGCACCCATTGTCGCCCACATCAAGCCAGAGCAGATAAGGGTTGGTATCGTCACTTGTTCAACAAGCGTTTCCGCACGCGATTGGACAACTTCTCTATAATCCGTCGTCTGATTGAGAATGTCACCCACTTTGGCAGCAACCGTCTCTGTGCCTGTCTGTCTCACTTGAATATGAAGATGACCAGAAAGGATGATGGTTGAATGAAAGACAGCATGATCAACTGTTTTTTCCACAGGTTGCGCTTCGCCCGTAAGCATGTGTTGGTCAATGGAAGCCGTCCCTTGAACAATAGTGCCATCAGCAGGAATCATCTGACCCGCGTATACGATAATAATATCCCCCGCATGTAATTTTTCAAAAGGAATCTGCGTTTCACTGCCATCCACCCAAACCCAGACAAAGCGCGGTTGTTGACCAAACAGACCCACCAGACTTTGCTTAGAATGATCTTCTGTTTTGATGGAAAGATAGCGAACGAGCTTCATAAACGCATGCCCGAAAGCCAATTCAAAATAAGAGCGACTAAGCACACCCCCAACGACATAGAAAAATGACACAGCCTGATATGAAATCTTATGCTTTACAACCAGATCATGATAGGTGGGGCGGATAATCCGAGGCATATCAAAAAGGACTGGTATAACCGAAAACAGGTAAAAAAAAGGATAGCCCATCATCCCGATAGTGGCAAGCACAAAGGATACAACCGCCCAGCTAAAAATATGAAGGGCGGTCTGTTCAGCCTGGCTTATCTGTCTGGCTTCATTGCCGTTCAGGGAAATTTTATGAGATTGACGGAGCTCACCTTGAAATGGGTCAAGATACCGATGTTTGAATGTTTGCAGTGCTGTGGGTGACGTTTTCCGCTGAGACAGTAAATGGTCAACTAGCCTTTGCCTATGATGTTTGCGACTATATATTTTGTAGGCAAAGCCGCTTATAATGACGCCAGCTATTGTGCCTTCCACCAACATCCTTTTTATTAACCTTTCTTCCCTTCACTGACCGACTTGTACGTTTTGACAGGTTACTGCTGAGCGTATGCCGCCCACAGTTCATGAATTCGCTCAGTAGACAGAGGGCCACTATGTAGGATTAAGCGGTAACGGTGACGCATCGCCGCGCCAGCAGGAAGCTCGATATCACCTGGGATACAGGGCGAAGGATTGATGCCGCGTGAGCCATCAACACGCCACTTCACCGGATGACCCGCATTATCAGGATGATCACAAACCGCCATGCCCGCACCCGCTTCTCTGTTCTCTAGTGGCATATGCAAATCTAGCCATGCTGCCGCCTGTTGCTCGGTTTCATCATCACGCAGCCCTGTCGAACTGACCACGCTGGCCCCATAATATTTGCGCCAAGGCATACGGATGAACAGGCCGCCATACGGGTATTGTTTGATGGTCGCATCGTTGATCGCTCGCAGCGTCCAGTCTAAGTCCAACAGGGTGAGCGAATCACCAGTTGTGGTTTCTTGGGAGCGAATCGACCAATCCTGTTGTTCGGCCAGCAGATGTGTGCCATCCTTGTGACGCCAGACCGTCTCAATCCGCCAAGTTGGTGGCTCCGTACTCAGGATACGTGGCAGGCTGGCCTCAATGGTCCCCACCATTTGGTCGGCGCGCTGTCCAGGGTAATGCCAGAAATCGCAGCCGTTGACACCCGTCAAGGCGATCTGAATGCCGTGCTGATGCGGATGATGCCAGGGGCTGTCTTCGGTCAGGCAGAGAATGCCGTTCTCATCCGCAATGCGCAATGGGTGGATATAGGGCGGCACCGGCGCCGTCGTCGGCTCGAAGATCGGCGCAGGCCCCGTCGGGGACTCTGCGGGCGCGATCGCGACCTC